>CALGLJ010000047.1 GCA_937930235.1 uncultured Verrucomicrobiales bacterium
AGCGAGTGCTTTTTGGCGCGCCATGCTTCAGAGAGAGCATCTTTGATGTTGGAGGGGAGAATGAGATCCCGAACGTCTAAGCCGGAGAATTCAATTCCGAGTTTATGAGAAAAGTGGGAGACTTTTTCCAGAAGTGCGGAGCTGAACTGATGAGTGCCGAGGAGAAGAGTTTCGGCTTCGACACCATTCAGAATATCACGAAGGGCGAGCTGAACGTGAGTATAGATGGTGGCGGCGTGGTCGGTGGTGGTTTCAGTGGCTTTGACGGGGTCGATGATTTTGTAGAATCCTACGACGGTCGCTTTGATTGAGATGCCTTCAACAGTGTTCATTTCCTGGGTCTGGAGATTAAACTGCTGGAGGCGAGTATCGAAGTGCTTGATCTGATGACGAGATCCGTTGAAGCGATAACGCCCTGGCTGAAGAGTTTCGATGAGTTTACCGTCGCGGTAGTGAAGTGCGACAGTCGAGGGCTCGACGGTGGTGATGGTGAAGAAAAAATTAACGAGATGCTGGATTCCTCGAGCAATGGCGATGATAAGGCCAACGATGAGGAAGACGACGGCGAGGGCGATGATGGTGGAATTCATGTTGTTTTTCTAAGATTGGGCGACTGGGTGGAGCGACGGGTCAGACGGGATTTTGAGGAGGGGCTTTTCGAGAAGATCTCGGAAGCTCGTCCATTGAAATCGCAGGGTCTTTTCCTGTCTTTCTGCTCCGCCGCAGATCGCTTGGGTTGATTATCGGATTCGAACCGAGAACGAATTTTGAGTTCGTCGACAGACCAATGTCGGGTGACGGGTCGATATGCAGGACTGCGCTGGGATTCCCTTTGAAGCTGCGGACCGTATCGTCGGATTTATATTTGCAGAGGCTGTGCCAAGGTGGGTGGGAATCTACATGATCGTTGTAGGTATAAAGAAAAATGAACTTTTGGGTTTGGTCTCGCCAGAGCTTATTATCACTATTATGATCTAAATAGATCGTATTTTATCTAAATGAATCAGAAAAAGAATGTCGTCTTTAGCTTCCTTGGCACGAGTTTAGATCGTGGTGCTGGTGCGCATCGGTGGACGAAGTGGCGGCCGACGGTTTCTTTGTGCCAGCAGGAGGAGTTTTTGGTGGATCGGATGGAGCTCATTTATCAGGGGAATTTTGGGACACTGGCAGAGCGAGTGAAGGGGGATGTGGGGCAGGTTTCGCCGGAGACGGAGGTGGTGGATCGGGTGGTGAAGATTCGGGATCCGTGGGATTTTCAGGAAATGTATGAACTTTTGGCGGATTTGTGTCGGGATTATCCCTTCGATCCTGAGCGGGAGAATTACTTCGCGCACATGACGACGGGGACGCATGTAGCGCAGATTTGTCTCTTCCTCATGGTGGAGGCGCGTTTTTTACCGGGGAAGTTGGTGCAAACGGGGCCGCCGCGGGGTCGGGTGGCGCAGAAGCATCCGGGATCAGGGGTGGTGGAGGTGATCGATCTGGATTTGTCAAAGTATGATCGACTTGCCACGAGGTTTGCGAAGGAGCAGGTAGAGGCGCGGGATTTTTTGAGGTCTGGAATTGCGACGAAGAATGTCGCTTTCAATCAATTGATCGAGGAGTTGGAAGTGGTGGCGCTGCGGTCCACGGCCCCGATTTTGTTGACGGGGCCGACGGGGGCGGGGAAGTCGCACTTGGCGCGGCGGGTTTATGAGTTGAGGGAATCTCGTACTTCGATGGAAGGAGAATTTGTTGAAATCAACTGTGCGACCTTGCGGGGAGATACCGCGATGAGCACCCTGTTTGGACATAAGAAGGGGGCATTTACGGGGGCGGCAAGCGATCGGCCCGGGGTCTTACGTCAGGCTCATCGGGGGATTCTTTTTCTCGATGAGATTGGGGAATTGGGAATGGATGAGCAGGCGATGCTTTTGCGTGCTTTGGAGGAAGGGACTTTTTTACCGGTGGGAAGTGATGTCCCGGTGAAAAGTCGATTCCAATTGATCGCGGGGACAAATCGAGATTTACGGAGAGGAGAGGAATTTCGGGAGGATCTTTTTGCGCGGATAAATACGTGGACTTTTGAGCTGCCGGGCTTGAAGGATCGGCGGGAGGATATTGCGCCGAATTTGGATTACGAGCTGGAGAAGTTTGCGCAGCGGGAGGGGAGTGCGGTGACTTTTAATAAGGAGGCGCGGGAGAGTTTCTTGAAATTTGCGGAGGATCCGGGAACGGAGTGGAGAGGAAATTTTCGAGATCTCAATGCGGCGATGGTGCGGATGGGGACTTTGGCTCCACAGGGGCGGATTCGGGCGGAGCAGGTGGGGAAGGAGGTGGAGCGCCTGCGGCGATCTTGGGAAAGAGGGGGCGATGATGATGGCTTGGAGGGTTTGGAGGGTTTGGTGGAGGGAGAGTTGGATTCGTTTGATCGTGTGCAGTTGGCACATGTGGTGAAAGTTTGCCGAGAGTCAAAGTCGCTGAGTGAGGCGGGGCGGAAGTTGTTTGCAGAGTCGCGGAAGAAGAAGGCGAACCCGAATGACTCGGACCGAGTGCGCAAGTTTTTGGGAAAATTTGGTTTGGAGTTTGGGGAGCTTTAGGAATGAACAAATAACCGAAGCTCTTGGATGAGAACTTCGCCCGTCAATTTACCTTTCGTGTTGATAACGGGAATCGGGAATTGGGTGTTTGCGCTTTTGTAATTTCGCGAATGACCCCTTGGATGACTTGAGAGTGTTTTGGGAGGGTTTGGTGGACTGCGGGAGGCAGTTCGACGTTTTTGGCGTGAGGGCGAATAGAGCTTCGCCAAGGGACGATGAGGTCCGCTTTGGTATAGTAGCTGATTTCCGGATATGGACTGGATGGCCCGGCATTGAGGCGGGTTAAAAATTGGCTTCCGGGTCTCATTTGAATTCCTCCTGCGCCGGGGTGGAGTCGGCTCAAGGGGGCTCCGTGATGAGGAGTGGCGATGGTTTGTAGACTCAGAGCTCGATGACTCCCTCCGAGCTCTTCAAGATAGTAACGGGAGATGAGTCCCCCCATGGAGTGGGCAACGAGGTGAATGCGTTGAGTGGGGCCAAATTTGTTTTCGATGTGTTCTTGGAGCTGTCTGGCGAGGATTTCAATTTTGACGGTGCCATCGGCAGGCTTGAGGGTTGGTCGGAGAGTTGGGTAATTGAGCGAGGCGCATTGCTGTTCCAGATCTCTCAGCCAGTATCCTTTTGAAAAAAGACCATGCACGAGAACGACGGGAGCTTTTTGTGGGTTTGCTTCAATCGGAGCAGGAGGAGCGCTGCAACTGATCAGGAGAGAAAGGATGAAGAAGAGGAATAAGAGATGGTGCACAATTTGTAATTAGAAGGAACTGTCTCAACTTTGCAAGTGAGGTTGAATGTGTCAGGTTCCGTTCATTGCGAATTTGAATGTCCTCTCAGCGAAAGATTCTTCATGTCGATATGGACTGCTTCTATGCGGCGATTGAAGTGCGGGATGATCCTTCGCTCGAGGGAAAGCCTGTGGGAGTAGGTGGGAGTTCAGGGAGAGGGGTTTTAACGACGGCGAACTATGAAGCGCGTCAATTTGGGTGCCATTCCTCGATGCCGGTTTTTAAAGCGAGGCAGTTATGTCCTGAGATTATTCTTCGACCGGTGCGCTTTGATGCTTATCGGGAAGCCTCTCAGCAGGTGAGGGCGATTTTTTCTCGTTATACGGATGTGATCGAGCCGCTTTCTCTGGATGAAGCGTATCTGGATTTGAGCCATCGACAGGAATCAGGAGTAGCTTTGGCACGGGAGATCCGGCAGGCTATTTTTCAGGAAACCCAACTGACTGCTTCAGCAGGGATTGCCCCGAATAAGATGATTGCGAAGGTGGCAAGTGATTGGAATAAACCGAATGGGCAACTCGAGGTGCGTTCATCAGAGGTCGCTTCTTTTATGCGTGGATTACGAGTGTCCAAATTGCACGGAGTGGGAAAGAGGGGGCAGGAGTCTCTCGCGAAGTTAGGGGTAGTGACTTGTGGGGATTTACAGAAATTTTCCAAGCTGACCTTAGCTGAGCGTTTTGGGAAATGGGGGCTTGATCTCTATGAACGTGCGCGGGGAAATGATGATCGGGAGGTGTCAGGGGATCGCACTCGTAAGTCTCTGAGTAAGGAGCGGACTTTTTCTGAGAATATCGAAGATCTCGCATGGCTGACCCAGGTGATGCACCGGCTTTTGAAAGAGGTCAGTCGTGCGGTGGAGAGTCAGGTGGAGCAGGAAATCAAATCTCGAGTGATTAAATTAAAATTCGAAGATTTTACGGGAACGACAGCCGAGAAAGCGGGTCAGGAAATGATCGAGGCAGATTACGATGATCTCCTCAAATTGGCATGGGAACGAGGAAAGGGGAAATCTGTTCGTCTCCTCGGAGTGGGGGTGCGTCTTGCTACAGAAGAAGATCAGATGGATTTATTGTGAGGTGAAGTTCACCGGAGTACGGCTAATTTCGGAATTCTTCCAGTTTTTGATAATGAGGTCTACTTGAGGTGATGTGCCGCTCCAGTCGATTTCGAGGAGGCCGTAGTTCTTCTTGTTGTAGTGAGTTCCTGGCACGCGGAGTTTCGATTCGTAAAAACCAGAGCCGGCATGAGTCATGCCGCTGGAGGTCATTTCGTAGAGATCGTAGGGAAGTCCGGTGGTATCGCTGGTGAGTCGGCAGACTTCGGCGAGGTGACGATCGCCGCTGAGGAGAATGGTGGGGCCTGCTTTGGTGGTCTTGAGGAGGGTGAGAAAGCGAGCGCGTTCTGCGGGGATGTTCGACCATTTTTCAAAACGATGATCTGTCATGAGGAGTTGGATCGAGGACACGATGATTCGAAGTTCGGCAGGCTTCTTGAGTTCTTCCTCCAGCCACTTCCATTGCTCGTCTCCGAGCATGGTTGCTTTAGGATCATTTTGCGGGAAGTAGCGTTTCCGTAAGTTGACTTTTTTTTGAATGAGTGGACTGCGATGGTATCGGGTATCGAGCATGATAATACGAATTTGTTTTCCCTCTGGTCCCAAGACTTTGCGGTGATAGATCCCTTCTCGGTGACGGGCTGGGTGGTCATCAGGGAAGCGGTATGAATCGAGAAAAATTTTTTGAGCTTCGACACGCTTTGGAAATTCTCTTCCGGCGTCATTTTTTCCGTAATCATGATCATCCCAGGTGGGAATGATGGGGATGTTTTTTGAAAATTTGACATAGCTGGGAAGGGTCACGAGGCGCGTGTATTTTTTGCGCATCTTTTCCATATCGGTGGTGTCCGCATAGAGGTTGTCTCCCATGAAGAGAAATGCTTCGGGCTTGTCTTGCGCGATGTATTCCCAGATTCCTTTTTCCTTTGCCGGTTTATAGCAAGACCCACACGCGATTCGGGTGACGGGTTCTTGGGCGGCGAGGGGGAAGATGAAGCTGAAGATGAGGGCGATACGCAGCATGGGAATAAGCAAGCAGTGAAAAGGAGTGAGCGCTACTGAAAAGAGGCCGATCCGTCGCTTTCTCTCCCGAGGGGATGTGGTATATTGAGTGGGTGAAAGAGATCCTGCTGAGCTTTTTATTTCTGATCAACCTTGCGGAGGGTGATCAGATTCCGGTCTTGAACCAATACGTTCTCAATGCGGTGAAGTCGATGCCGCGAGGAGGAGGGTATGAGGCCAGTCAACGGGCGGTGAATCGTTTGGCCGCGAGTGTGACCGTGAAGGAGGGTAAGGTGCATCAGGATATCAAAGGCGTGGGGGCGTCGTTTTGCTCGGGGGCAACGTATTTGGTCTTTTTACGCGTGATTGAAGATTTACGAGCGAGTGGTTCGTTGAAGCTTTCTGCGCAGTCGCTCGCACGTTTTGCCGATCTCAATCAAGAGGATGGGGAGGGAGTTTTTGGACGTTGGAATGCGAATGGTCCTGGGACCGCGAAGCTATTTCGTGAATTGAGATGCGGTTCTAATTTCACCTCTTATGAAAAAGCTCTTCCCGGAGACTTTATGAAGATTTGGTGGACGGATGAGATCGGAGGGAAGGAAAGAGGGCACCTTGTCGTCTATCTGGGGATGGAAGGAGGGCAGGTGAAATTTTGGTCATCGAATCAGCCGGGTGGCTATGGGGTGAAGCGGGTTCCGAAGTCAAAAGTGCGCCGAGTTTTGTTCAGTCGACTGGAGCATCATCAACGCTTGAACTCGGCGGCTAAGCTCTCCCCGAAAAATCAGTTTCTCGCGGATATGTTACGCAAGCGTTTCACTTGGAAACAGGTGGTGAAAGAGTGCCGCGTGTCTGAGAGATAAGGTGCTCGGTGGTGGAGGGTTCTCGGAGATACTCCGCGCTGAAATCAATGCGAGATGCGCTTTGTGATTCACGAATCATCACGGTGAGAATGGCATGAGGGCGGGTGTTTTCCCAAGAGTCCATTTGGTCCAGCCATGCGTCCATTTCTGAGACGGGGGCGCTGATGGAGAATGAGATGAAGATGGGCCCGTCTTTCGTTTCTTCATAGTGCGTCTGGTGGATGCTGTGTCCGGATGGGGGTGGGGGGATTTGACAGAGGGTGATGATTTTACGCAGATCGTCCTTTTTTTTCCAAGAAAAGTACCCTTGCTGGATGCCGAGCGTAGCCAGAATGAGGGCGAGTGCATTTAGGGTGAGACGTAAACGGCGAATAGGAGAGAGCTTCATCACGGGGAAGGGGCTTGCGAGGATGGTAGGGTGAGGTTACTGATCCTCCAATGATCTATTTGGACAACCATGCGACAACGCCTGTTCATCCCGAGGTGGTGGAGGCGATGCTGCCATTTTTTGGCACTCAGTTTCATAACCCTTCGAGTGGTTACCGTGCTGGGAAATCGGTCAAGAAGGCCATCACGGAAGCTCGTGGTCAGATTGCAGAATTGATCGGAGCCAAGGAGGAGGAAATCGTGTTTACCGGATGTGGGACGGAGTCAAATAACATGGTGCTAAAATCACTCGCACGGATTTACGGTCGAAAGCAATCGCGTGTCGTCACGAGTGAGATTGAGCACAGTGCAGTGCTTCGTCCTTGTGAAGCGATGGAGGCGGTGGGCTTTGAGGTGGCCCGCTGTGGAGTGGATGCGGGAGGGCGTCTGCGATTGGAGGAATTTCGAGACCTCTGTGCGGGTGCGAAGGGATTTGCGAGTGTGATGTGGGCGAATAATGAAACGGGAGTGGTGCAGCCGATCCGAGAAGCTTGTGAAATTGCAAAGGAAGCAGGTTACGCCTTCCATAGTGATGCCATTCAAGCGGTGGGGAAAGTTGCGGTAAACGTGCGCGATGTCCCGGTGGATTTTCTCAGTATCAGTGGGCATAAATTCCATGCGCCCAAGGGAATTGGGGCACTTTACTTACGGGAGGGGGTGCGTTTTGAACCTCTGATTCGTGGCGGAGGGCAGGAGAATGGACGGCGGAGTGGAACGGAAAATGTGCCTTACATCGTGGGGTTCGGGAAGGCGGCGGAGCTGATGAAACGAGATCACGCAGCGGTGGCTGAACTCCGCGATCATTTGGAGGCCCGGCTGGTATCAGAGATTGAAGGAGTCACCCTGAATGGAAGCCGTGAACATCGAGTGCCAACGATTGCGCACGTGTCATTTGACCGATGTGAGGGAGCGGGACTTTTGATTTTGCTCGATGAAATGGGAGTGCAAGTTTCGACTGGGAGCGCCTGCATGACAGGGAAGCAGCAGCCGAGTCATGTGCAAAAAGCGATGGGGCTGAGCGATGCGCATGCCAAAAGCAGTTTGCGAATTTCTCTCTCAATGCTCACGACGAAGGAGGAGGTCGATCAAGCTGCGGATGCGGTGGTCAAGGCTGTGACCAAATTGCGCGGAGTGCAGGGGAGTGGAGGGGTAGGTCCCGTTATGGTGTATTCTTAAGGGCGCTCCGGGTCATGGGCTCATGGGCTCATGGGGTCTTGGTAAAGAAATCTCCCCCCAAGGCGAGATGCAGATCAATACGATTTTGTAGCCGGGTATTGCGGAGTTGGATCAGGGAGGCGCGTGCAATCTCTGCGCGGCGTTGCGCTTCGAGGTAGTCAAGAAAAGAGGCACCGGGAACGCCGAGAGTGATATCGCGGAGAGTGCGGGTTTCGGCACTTGTGGTTTGTTTCACTTCTTGGGTGAGGAATACTTCTTGCTCGCGAAGCGAGGTGTCGGCAGCGAGCGCAGACTCTACTTCATTGAAGGCGGCGAGGACTGCTTGGACGTAGCTTTCAATCGCGGCTCTGTTTTGAGCCAGAGCTTGCTTGATCTGCGCATTGAGTTGACCGCCACGGTAGATCGTCTGAGCGAGGGATGCCGCCGTATTATACGCGAGCTGCGTGGGATCAAATGCCCGGCTGAGGGAGGTCGATCCGTTATTTGCTCCAGCATTGAGGTTGAGATTCGGGAGAAGATTTTTACGAGTGGCTTCGGCATTTTGGGCGGAGGCAAAGAGGCGAGCCCGGGCTGCGATCAGATCGGGGCGTCGTTCGAGGAGCGAGGCGGGGATGCCAGCGGGGATCTTCTGGGGGAGTTCGGGGAGTTTAGTAGAAGAGGTGACGGTGGAGGAGGGGTAGCGCCCTAGGAAAATCTCTAAACTGCGCGCAGCATTATCACGGGCTAAACGTCGCTGACGGATGGAGCGTTCGGCATTGGCGATATTACTACGAGCAAACTGAAGATCGACGGAGCGGAGCGTAGTGGCTAGATACCCCCGTTCCACTGCTGGGAGGGCGCGTTTATAAGAATCGAGAGTCGCGATCGCGAGATCGAGCTGGCGTTCCGCGGTGACGAGGCTACTCCAGGTTCTTGCGGTATTGGCCGCAAGTGAAAGTCGGGCTCCACGGTAATCAGCGATTGTGGCGGCGAAGTTTGCTTGTCTGGCGAGGTCTCGATTCCGCAGGCGCCCCCAAAGGTCAACTTCCCAGCGAGTGTTCAGTTGGAGCGAAAAGCTTTCTGGCCCGCGATCTTGCGCGTTGGCACTACTCGATGTTGTGAGTGATGGGAGACGCTCGGCACGGCCAGAAATCATGCCTTCTTTCGCTGCTCGGAGTTGATACGCGAGTCGTTTCAGGTTCTGATTATTCTTGAGCGCTTCGCGGACCAGTTGGTTCATGCGAGGGCTCTTGAACTCCTTGAGCCAGCCAGTGCTGATCTTGCCGTGTTGACCGTTTTTTGCTGCAGCCCAGGCTTCCGGAGGGGAGATGTCACTCGTCGCAACAGAGGGCTCATTGACTGTTTGGCAGGAGAAAGTCCCCAGCATCATCAGTCCTAAAAGTAGTCGCATCGCTCTCATCTACGCGGAAATGTTAGCCGCTCTTTCTGGCAGCGTGAAGGGAATGATTTCCTCTCAGGGAATTTACAGGTAGATTCACCTGAAATTAAGTTCATTTTTTTTTGAACAAACAAATTTCTGCTGTTAAGAGATCGCTCGTCATGGCTGAACTATTCGGAACAGACGGCATTCGCGGAGTTGCCAACGAGTATCCTATTACTCCGGAGGTTGCGCTGCGTATCGGCCGTGCGGTGGCCCGAGTGCTCGACGCCGGAAATGGTGAGTACCATAAGGTCATGATCGGGCGAGACACTCGTATCAGTGGCTCGATGTTAGAAATGGCTCTGACGAGCGGTTTGGTGAGTGAAGGAGCGCATGTGCATTTGGCCGGTCCCGTGCCGACGCCTGCGGTGGCGCATTTGACGCAGGTGATGACCTGTGATGCCGGCATCATGCTCACCGCTTCGCACAATCCCTTCACCGATAATGGGATTAAGATTTTTGGGCCCGATGGCTATAAGCTAAATGATGCGCTCGAAGAAGAGATCGAAGCTCTCATTTTAGGTGACGATCTGGCCCCGACCGGAATCCCGCTCGGGAAAGTCATCCCAGTCGATGATGCCGCAAGTCGTTATGTGACATTTGCAAAAAAGGCGATCAACGGTGAGAGCTTGGCTGGTCTCAAGGTGGTGCTCGATGGTGCGCACGGCGCTGGGGTGCATGTCGGGCCACGTATTTTTGAGGAACTTGGAGCCGAAGTGATTTCCCTCGGAGTCGACCCTGATGGTTATAATATCAACCAAGACCATGGCTCCTTACACCCAGAAAAGGCCGCTGCTCTCGTGAAAGAGCATGGAGCAAATCTGGGAGTCTGTCTCGATGGTGATGCGGATCGGGTGATTTTTGTGGATCAAACAGGAGCGGTAGTGAGTGGCGATCGAGTCTTGTGTCTCTGTGCCCTCGCGCTCAAGTCTGCCGGTAAACTGCGGGGAGATGTTCTTGTTTCCACCGTGATGAGCAATTTGGGACTGCGTGACGCTTTAGCTAAAGATGGCATTTCTTTGGAACAAACTCAGGTGGGGGATCGGCATGTTTTGGAGCGTATGAGAGAGGGTGACTTTGCTCTGGGAGGAGAAAATTCGGGCCACCTGATTTTTTCAGACTTTGCCACCACTGGAGATGGGATTGTGAGTGCGCTCATTGTCTGCTCGATCATTTTGAAATCGGGTAAGACCCTGGCGGATCTTGCCGACTGTATGGAGGAATACCCGAGTGTGCTGGTGAATATGCCAGTTCGCGAAAAGCCACCGCTTTCGTCAGTCCCTAAGATCGCAGAGGCGATGAAGAATGCCGATGAAACTCTCGGTGAAGCAGGGCGAATTCTCGTAAGATATTCCGGAACGGAGAAAAAGATTCGCGTTCTCGTAGAAGCGAAAGATGCAGACTTGGCCAAAAGCCAATGTGATGCCATTGTGTCGGCTGTAACTGCAACGATCGGAGAATGAATCGACCCACGACTTGGCCCCTAGAAGGCACCAAATCTGATTGGCGTCTTGCGGGAAAAACGCTCGCCGAATGGGAGGTCTCGCTAGAGCGAACCTTCGAGGTGAACTATCCGTGGGATCTTTTAGCAATCAATGAAGAGATCATGGCCTCTATTCCTGAATGGTCCGGACATCCCAACATTCAGCTTGGCGAAGGCGCGCAAGTGATTGTCGGAAAAGGGACCAAGATCCTTCCCGGAGTCTATATCGAGGGAAATATCGTGATCGGTAAAAATTGTAAAATTGGTCCAAACTGTTACCTGCGAGGCTCCACCAGTATCGGTGATGACTGTCATGTGGGGCAGGCGGTAGAAATCAAAAATTCCATTCTAGGGCATGGGGCCTCGGTCGGACATCTCAGCTACGTCGGAGATAGCGTGATCGGAGCGCGGGCCAACTTTGGCGCCGGAACCATCACTTCTAACCTTCGGCATGATGGCTCAAATCACCGCTCCGATGTTGCGGGAGAAGTGATCGATACCGGTCGCCGGAAACTCGGAGTCATCATCGGAGCCGATGTCCATACCGGAATTAATACCAGCTTTTACCCCGGCCGTAAAATGGGGCCGGGAACCACCACTCTTCCTGGCTCAGTCGTCAGTCGAGATATTCACGAATCTTAGTTTTTTTATTTATTATTATGTGCGGAATTGTTGCTTACACGGGTTCAAACCCAGCCGTCCCTGTCCTCCTAAACGGCCTTCGTCGTCTCGAATACCGTGGTTATGATTCCGCAGGCATCGCGGTGAATACTCCAGACGGAATATCCATCCGGAAGAGTAAAGGAAAAGTCAGTGAACTCGCAGGCCTCCTTGGAGAAGATGAAACCCAGATTGCTGAATCGACCTGTGGAATCGCCCATACCCGTTGGGCCACGCACGGACCACCCACTACGATCAATGCTCACCCCCATGCAGGTGGGAAAAATGGCATCGTCCTAGTTCACAATGGAATCATTGAAAACCATCACGCCCTACGCAGTACCCTTACCGCAAAAGGATATGAATTTCTCTCGGAGACCGATACCGAAGTACTCGCTCACCTAGTCGATTCTCACTATCAGGGTGATCTCGTAGATGCCCTCACCGCTGCGTTAAAAGAAGTCCACGGCACTTACGGAATTGCCTGCCTTTCCGAGAAAGAAGAAGGAGTTCTCGTCGTCGCTCGTCGCGGTTCACCCATCGTGATTGGAGTCGGAGAAGGGGAGACCATTGTCGCTTCTGATGCCTCTGCGATTATCAATCATACCCGTCAGGCCATCTATCTCGATGATCATGATATCGCGAAAATTTCCCAAAATAAGATCGATATCCGCTCTTCGGATAATGTCCCTGTTTCACGGGAAGCTTCAGAAATCGACTGGTCGGCAGATGCGGCAGAAAAGGGAGGGTATGAGCACTATATGCTCAAAGAAATCTTCGAACAACCGGAAGCGATTCGGAATACCATTCGTGGACGTATGGACTCTGAGCGTGGCACCGCCGTCCTCTCCGGACTCGATCTCAGCCCACGTGAACTTGCGGAATTACAACGCATGTTAATCGTCGGTTGCGGTACCTCCATGAATGCCGGACTGGTGGGAGAATATGCGATGGAAGACTTTGCCGGGGTTCTGGCCGAGGTCGAACAAGCGGCGGAATTTCGTTATCGGAACCCCATTGTCGGAAGCCGTGATCTCGTCATCGCGATTAGTCAGAGTGGGGAAACTGCCGATACACTCGCCGCAGTCCGGGAAGCGATGGATAAGGGCGCACTGGTCGCAGGCTTGGTCAATGTGGTCGGATCCACGATTGCTCGTGAGACTGGCCGTGGAGTCTACCTTCATGCAGGGCCGGAAATTAGCGTCGCTTCCACCAAGGCCTTTACCTCACAAGTTTCCGTCCTTTTGATGGCCGCTCTTAAATTTTCACGCAGCCGGCGGATGTCTGTCGAGCAGGGGCGCCGCTTCGTCCGTGAGATCGAAGCCATTCCAGAACTCGTTGAGAGAGTTCTCGCGAAGAATGATGAGATCGCAAAAATTGCCGAAAAATACGTGGATCAGACCAGTGCCTTCTTTATCGGCCGCGGCTACATGTATCCTGTCGCTCTCGAAGGAGCGCTGAAGCTCAAAGAAATTTCCTACATTCATGCGGAAGGCTATCATGCCGCCGAGCTCAAACATGGTCCCATCGCGCTCTTAGAAAAAAGTGTTCCCGTCATCGCTCTCTGCAATGACGGACCGGGAAAAGACAAAACACTCGGAAATGTCGCCGAGTGTCAGGCTCGCGACTCTCGCGTTCTGGGAATCGTGACCGAAGGAGATGAGGAGGCGATGGCGGCGGTCAATGATTACATTAGCGTTCCACCTTGCCCGCTTCATACCGCGGTCATCCCAAGCACCGTGGCCTTACAGCTCCTATCCTATCACATCGCGCGCCTTCGTGGTTGCCCGATTGATCAACCACGAAACCTCGCGAAGAGCGTCACCGTTGAGTAAATTACGCGAAATTCCGTGAGATCAGTCAAATTCCAGACTTTCCATCTCTCGTCACCTCGCTAGCCTCCCGCCGTCATGTCCATGGACGCACAAGTTTCCCAAATTCAGATCGAGGCCCTCGCCGCGATTGCTGCCGCTGATACCGAAGCTGCTCTTGAAGAAGTGCGGGTGAAATTCGCCGGTAAAAAAAGTCCCATGAATGCCCTTGCTGTTGGGCTTAAAGATCTTTCACCGGAAGAAAAACCCGCTGCGGGCCAACTCCTGAACACCGCTCGGCAGGCCATTTCAGCCGCTCTGGATGAGCGCCGCCAATCGCTTCAAGACGCGGCCGATGCGGCCTCAGTAGCTGATCTTGACCCGACTCTTCCCGGGCGGGCGATTCCTGCCGGAGCGCTTCACCCGCTCACCGTAGTGAAAGATCGCGCTATACAGATTCTCCGTCGCTTGGGCTTTGCCCTCGCAGAAGGGCCGGAAATCGAAACAGAATTTCACTGCTTTGATGCCCTAAATACCCCGGCAGATCATCCGGCCCGCAATGACTCGGATACCTTCTATTTTGATTCAGGGAAACTTCTTCGGACTCACACTTCGAGCGTGCAAGTGCGCACCATGGAAAAACAAAGCCCTCCGATCAAAATCATCGCTCCTGGCTCAGCCTATCGTCGTGATGAAATTGATGCCACCCACCTCTCTGTCTTCAATCAACTAGAAGGGCTCTATGTTGACTCCGATGTGCGCCTCTCAGATCTCAAAGGCACCCTCGAATACTTCTATCGTGCCATGTTTGGTGATCAGACCGAAGTTCGCTTCCGCCCTCACTTTTTCCCCTTCACCGAACCGAGTTTCGAAATCGATGTGAAACTGAAAGTCAAAGGAGAAGCTCCCAAATGGATCGAAGTCGCAGGCTGTGGCATGGTGGATCCCGCCGTCTTTTCCGCCGTCAATGGCAGCCGAGGAGATGAGGCTTTTGATCCTGCGAATCTCACCGGCTACGCCTTTGGTATGGGGCTCGATCGACTGGCCATGATTCAGTATGGCATTAAGGACATTCGACTTTTAATTGAGAATGACACTCGATTTTTAAGTCAATTCGCATAGTCTGATCCTAGATCGATGCTGCAAATTGTTTTCAACGAAATCAGTGCTGGTGAAATTTCCCAGCTCGAAACACTAGAGCAGCTTGAGCTTCTGGATGAGTTTCAGGTCGGGGAAGATGATCTCGAGCATCTTGACGACGAACGGTTTGGGAAAATCGAAAGAGATGGGAAAGTCCTCTACCGATTCCGTTCCAAAGACTGGCGCTTCTACTTTGAAGCCGACCTAAAAGGAGAACGTGTGATCGTGCACCGCGTTCTTCATAAAGGGACTTTCTCTGATTTCCTCTTCCGCTCCAAACTCCCCGTTGCCGAGGACGAAGAATTGGCAAGCTCCAAGCATTTTTGGAAATTGATCGATGAAGGTCGGAATGCGAAGAAAACGTCATGATCTGATTCTCCT
>CALGLJ010000048.1 GCA_937930235.1 uncultured Verrucomicrobiales bacterium
GGGGACTCAAATTCCTTTTGTGAACGGTTCTTTCGAAGATCCGGTAATCCCGGCCGGAACTGCTGCCGTAGCCGTCTCTGGAGGGACTGTCACTGGATGGGTGAGCCAGACAAATGACATGTATATCACGAGTGGATTTCCGGCCGGAACTCCGGAAAGTCCAGAAGCTCCTGCGATGGGCAATGGAAATCAGTTCGCCACCGCTGATCGCACGGCTCCTGATCCCGATGTCGAGTTTTCTGCCTTAGAGGGTGGAGATAGAGCGAGGATGTCGATTCAGCAAGATATTGATTTGACTAGCTTTGCCGATCTCATCGACACAGGCGATCAGACTCTCCATTTGGAGTATGATTTTTACAATGATACGAATTTCATCACAGGCCCTGACGGTGCCGACACTGTTCTGGTCACGGTGAGCTTCCTCGATGCTGCTGGTGAGGAGATAGAAGCAGGCCGATTTTTAGCTTTCGGTTTAGCAGGGCTTTCTGAATGGAGGAATGCCAGTGGGGAATTTTTCCCTCCTACGAATGCTAGAACGGCTCGCGTCACGGTTTCAAATTCGGTAGGCTTTGGGGCTGGAGATCGTCGGAATGTCCATGTTGATAATTTCCGGGCGACCTTGGGATTGATCGATAGCGACATGGATGGACTCCCTGATGGTTGGGAAAGATTGAACGGACTCAACCCCGATGACGAGGATGATGCGATCCTTGATCTTGATGGAGACAATTTGAGCAATATCGAAGAATTCCAGAATCGGACCAATGCCAACGATGCTGACTCCGATGGTGACGGGGTGAATGACGGCTCTGAAGTCATGGCAGGAACAGACCCTCTGGATAATGAGTCGTTTCCACCGTTTGAGGCTGTCTCGCTTGCGTTTAACGCGATGGACCAGCTTGAAATCACTTTTGAAGGACTAGATCCGAATTCGACATATGTCCTGAGAAGAGGCACGGATCTCATGTCATTCTCCGATGCAGTGGAAACTCGTCAACCGACGGCAACGACGGCAACCTACACTGATCCATCTCCTCCAACTGGTCGAGCATTCTACCGCCTGACGGTTATGCCCTGATTGTCCGATTCCATTGATTAAGAATCTTGATCATCCCTCTCTGAAGTAAATTTTCAGAGGGGGATTTTTGTGTAAATTTAAGCGCCGGGCGCTATCGCCTTGTATGATCAGGATGACTTCCTAAGCTAGTTCTAATGAAGCAAGCAATCACTGTGAGCAGGAGCGTTCTGGTCGTCTTGATCGGACTCACGACCGTAAGTAGCGCTATTCTCAAGGGACCGCGCGAACCCCGGAAACAGCCAAATATTCTCCTCCTGATGGCGGACGACATGGGATATGGAGAGCTGGGCAGTTATGGTCAACAGACCATGAGGACGCCTTATCTTGATCAATTAGCTCGCGAGGGAGTTCGTTTTACTAATTTTTACATTGGTTCATCAGTCTGTTCCCCTTCGCGTGCTGTTGCCATGACCGGGATTCACACTGGCCGAGTAAGTATTCGGGCCAATGGGGGAATGCTGAATGGGAAACGCGATCGAGTCCCACTCAAAAAATCTGAGGTCACCATTCCTGAAATGCTGAAAGGAGCAGGCTACCAAACCGCATTTATAGGGAAATGGCACCTCGGAAGCTCTCGCGATGAATCCACTTGGGCTAAGGGACGTGGCTTCGACTACTCAGTGCAAGAGCAATGGGCCGATAAAACGCATGAGACAGAGAAGTTCACTATCCACATGCAGTATAAACATGATGGGACGGAAATTTTCTACGACAAAGATCAACACGATTGTCTTGATGAATTTCGAACCAATCTCGCTTTTGATTTTTTGAAAAACGAACGAGATGACGAGAAACCATTATTTCTCTTCATGTCATATCGCACTCCACATGCGCATGAGCCCTACATTCGAGAAAAGACCCTCTATGCAGATAAAGGCTGGCCAGACATTCAGCGACAACATGCAGCTCGGGTCACGATGCTAGATCTACAGGTAAAACGTCTTCTCGATAAACTCAAGGATATGGGGGAGCTAGAAAATACCTTTGTCGTGTTCACTAGTGATAATGGAGCAACCATTGAAGGAGGGCATGACTACACATTCTTTAATTGTAGCGGAGGGTTGAGGGGTCATAAACGCCACCTATATGAAGGGGGAATTCGCGAACCATGTATTGTGTCATGGCCCCGTAAAATGAAGGGCAAAAGAGTCAGTCACCATATTTCTGCCGGATATGATTTGATGCCGACTTTTGCTGAGCTTGCGGGTATCGAGGCTCCCTCTCAGACTACTGGGATTTCATTTTTACCAGAAATTTTAGGCCAAGAGCAGAAAACACATGAGTTCGTTTACTTTGAAATACATGAAGGCGGAATTAAGCAAGCAGTGCGGGTAGGGGATTGGAAAGCAGTCCGGCACTATGAAGCGCAACGGACTGAGCTATACAATTTAAAGAAAGATCACCGAGAGCTTGATGATGTATCATACCGACATCCTCAAGTTGTTGAGCGTTTAAACGAAATCATGAAGCGCGAAAGCCAACCGTCTCCGCATTATCCGGTTGCGGGAAATTTCTTTGAAAAATCTTCTGAAAAAAAATAGGACGAGAACGGTGGATCTTGGCCATAAAATTCAGGAAAATAGAAAAAAATAAAATCTCACCTTTGATTATGAAATTTCATTCGCATTCCAACCAGTGCGGGTTAATATTTTCACGTCGATGAAGTGCGACTATTGTGAGGACAAAGCCACCGTGTTTTTTACACAGGTGATCGAGGGGGCGATGAAGAAAATCGCTCTCTGTGAGAGTTGTGCCAAACAACAAGGAGTCACAGATCCCGAGGACTTGCTAATGATGGATCAACTCATGGATGATTTATCTGAAGAATCGATGGAAGAACTCTCTCTGTCGGAGGAAGATCTTCTTTCTCTCCCCCCAGATGTGACCTGCCCTAGCTGTGAGTTCGAGATGGAAGACTACCACAAAGTGGGGCGTCTGGGATGTCCACAATGTTATACGACTTTTAAAGATGAAATTGGCCACCGACTCCCCGCAATTCATAAGGGAGTGGCTCACCGCGGCCGCATTCCGGAGGGCTTTGCTCAGGTAGAGCAGATTCGGGCACAGTTATCTGAACTCGATGAAGATCTTAAACGAGCCATTGCAGAAGAAGATTATGAAAAAGCGGCCCTGGTAAGAGATCGGATCCAGCACTTGAAAGAAAAAGAAGGAAAGGAACCGATTCAGTCATGATGCGCTTCTCCACGCTCTTGAAAAACCCCGCAGATTGGATGGTGGGTCACGGTGCGGAAACCTCGGTTGTTTTAACGAGTCGAGTGCGTCTTGCTCGTAATTTGCACGATGTCCCTTTCCCGGGATGGGCGCGAAAGCGTCAACGGGAAGAAATCCTCAAACAAGTGAAAGAGAAGGTAGAACACATCCCAGCCATGCGGGATGGATTTTCTCACGAACTCTCAGATCTTGACCAACTCCAAAAGCATGTCCTCGTAGAGCGGCATCTCATTTCGCGTGAGCAAGCGGCCCGCAATGAAGGATCTGGCTCTGTCGTCAATCGGAAGCAGACCCTTTCGCTGATGATCAATGAAGAAGATCACCTGCGGATTCAGGCGATTCGCCCCGCTCTTCAACTGAAGGAGGCGTATCAACTTGCTCTCTCCGTTGATCAATTTTTAGAGGAAAAATTAAATTTCGCCTACCACTCACGGTGGGGCTACCTGACCGCTTGCCCCACAAACTTAGGGACTGGCATGCGAGCTTCGTCGATGTTACACCTCCCAGGCCTCGTTTTAAGTGAACAAATTGGCCAAGTGCTGAAAGGAATCAGCAAAATGGGCCTTGCGGTGCGTGGAATTTATGGGGAAGGGACCGAATCGATGGGGAATCTGTATCAAATTTCGAACCAATCGACCCTTGGTGAAAGCGAAGATGCCATTTTGTCTCGCTTAGATCGTGTGATAGGAGATGTGGCACGTTACGAACTCCAAGCCCGCGAAAAGATCATGGAAACGAACCCTCTCAAGGTGCGTGATCAGATCGGGCGGGCCGTAGGTATTTTAGGCTACGCGCACATCATTACTTCAAAAGAAGCACTCAACTACCTGTCCATGCTCCGTCTCGGAGCAGACATCGGCATTTTAGAGCCAGAGGTCAAAGAAATTTGTGATCGCCTCTTCATGGAAACTCAACCTGCTCACCTCCAGTGGAGAAGTGGGAATAAACTCTCGCCCGAAAGCCGCGATGCAATTCGAGCAAAGATGATTGGCGACCAGTTGCAAAAGGTTCTAGTCCCTGCTATTAATATTTTAGAAGAAAATACCAATAACTCAAAAAGCGATTCCTGATCATGAATAATTTCACCCCACGAGCTCAACAAGTCCTTGCCCTTTCACGCAAAGAGGCGGATCGATTTAATCATAATTACATCGGGACCGAGCATGTTCTTTTGGGACTCATCAAATTGGGACAGGGAGTAGCGGTGAGCGTTCTCCAGCGGATGGGATTAGAATTAGAGCAGGTTCGGCACGAAGTTGAGAAAGAGGTCGGAACAGGTCCCGATCAGCAAGAGTCTTCAAACATTCCCTATACCCCGAGAGTGAAAAAAGTGCTCACTCTTGCAAACCAGGAAGCTAAAGCTCTGAACCACTCATACGTGGGCACTGAGCACATTCTCTTGGGCCTTTTACGTGAAGGAGAAGGGATGGCGTCTCGGGTTCTGCAGAGTCTCAATGTTGATCTGCAAACAACTCGCAATGAAATTCTCGCAGAAATCGACCCCAATTTCGAACCTGATGATGACGAGCTTGATTTTGATGACGACGATGAATTAGAGGATTTAACGAATGTGGCTGAAGGGGAAAGTAAGCCCAAAACCCCAGCCCTCAAAGCCTTCGGTCGGAATCTCACCAAGCTCGCTAAAAATGGTGAACTTGATCCCGTCATTGGACGCAGTTCCGAAATCGAACGTGTGATTCAAATCCTCTGCCGCCGGACCAAAAATAACCCTGTTTTGGTCGGTGAGGCCGGAGTCGGTAAGACCGCTATTGTGGAAGGTTTGGCCCAAGAAATCGCTGCGGGAGATGTGCCTGAAATTCTTCGCGATAAGAAAGTCGTCACTCTTGATCTTGCCCTGATGGTAGCGGGGACGAAGTATCGCGGACAATTCGAAGAGCGAATCAAAGCCGTCATGGATGAGATTCGGAAAGTCGGCAATGTCATCCTCTTCATTGATGAACTCCACACCATCGTCGGCGCGGGATCGGCAGAAGGTGCCATGGATGCTTCAAATATCATCAAACCTGCCCTCAGTCGCTCGGAACTTCAATGTGTGGGAGCCACTACCTTAAATGAATTTCGCAAGCACATTGAAAAAGACGCCGCTCTTGAGCGTCGCTTCCAGCAGGTGAAGGTGGAAGAACCATCGATTGAAGATGCCATCGCCATCATGATGGGCTTGCGCGAAAAATATGAAGCTCACCACAAAGTACGCTACCTCGATGAAGCGCTCGAAGCATCGGTGAAGCTCACTTCACGGTATCTCACCAGTCGCTTCCTCCCTGATAAATCGATCGATGTCATTGATGAAGCTGGCGCCCGGGCACGCATCACGACGATGACTCGCCCCGTCGAGTTCAAGGAGCTTCAGACGAAAATTGATGAAATCAACGTTCAAAAAGTTGAGGCAATCAATGAGCAAGATTTTGAAAAAGCGGCATCTCTGCGTGATGAAGAGAAGAACACCAAGAAAGATCTCGAAGAACGTCTCGAGACTTGGAAAGGAGACTCTGAAGAGAAGATCGTCGAAATCAATGAAGACGATATCATGACCGTGGTCTCTAAATGGACTGGCGTTCCTCTCCAGCGCATGGAAACCGCAGAAGCCAAGAAGCTCCTCTCCATGGAAACTGACCTTGCGGAGTCCGTCATTGGGCAAGAAGAAGCGGTACAAGCTATCTCGAAAGCCTTACGCCGTTCGCGGGCAGATCTCAAAGATCCTCGTCGTCCGATTGGATCCTTCCTTTTCCTTGGGCCGACAGGGGTTGGTAAGACTTATCTAGCGCGCAATCTCGCAAAGTTCATGTTTGGGGATCAAGATGCGCTCATCCAGCTCGATATGTCCGAGTATATGGAGAAATTTACCGCGAGTCGCCTCATTGGATCTCCTCCAGGATATGTCGGATATGAAGAAGGAGGGCAGCTTTCCGAGGCGGTGAGACGTCGTCCCTACTCCGTTGTTCTCTTCGATGAAGTGGAAAAGGCGCACCCGGATGTGACGAATCTTCTTCTCCAGATTTTGGAAGAAGGAATGGTGACAGATAGCTTTGGACGTAAAATCGATTTTCGGAACACCATCATCATCCTCACTTCTAACGTGGGAGCTGAGAGCATTAAGCGGCAAACCAGTTTAGGCTTCGGTGCCATGAATGAAGACTCCGCCGATTATGAGGGAATGAAGGACAAGATTCAGGGCATCGCCAAGAAGCACTTCCGTCCTGAATTCCTGAATCGTCTGGATGATCTCGTGGTCTTCCACTTGCTTGAGAAAGAGCATCTCAATTCCATTGTCGATCTGGAAGTGAAGAAGCTGACAGACCGCCTCGTGGAGAAAGAGATCGAACTCACCCTAGAGGAATCCGCACGCGATTTCATCGTCGAAAAAGGATACGATCCCGATTATGGCGCTCGTCCAATGCGACGTGCCGTCGAGCGCTACTTGGAAGATCCTCTTGCTGAAGCGCTCCTAGCGGGCGAAGTCAAAGAAGGAGACACGGTCGTGGCATCTCGTAAGAAAAAGGATGACAAAGAGCTGTCTTTCTCATCCAAAGCAAATGCCAAGGCTGAGCCGGTAAGCTAAGGAGAAACAACCTCCACTGCATTTTTGATCACGCCGATTCACAAGATCGGCGTGATTTTTGTTTGTGCGTCCTACCGGGCCTGCAAAATAAAAACCCCGAGAGATTGATCTCCCGGGGTTTTGAAATCGAAAAAATTTCGTGTTTTAAGATTACTTGATTTCCGCGTTGTGGAAATCCTGCCAATCCTCAAGGTTGTTGAGGTTTACGGCATCAAGGATTGCTCCAGTGTCTTCGATTCCGACAGCGCTGAGGATTCCTGCGCGAGTCGCATCGTCGTGATTGTATCCGACAACAGCTGCGTTGTGAGCGTCGACTGCAGCAGAATCAAGAGATCCGCCTTTTTGGTCGAGAATCCACTTCTCAAGCTGAGTGTAAGTGGGCTTGTTCTCCTTAAAATAAGCAAGGAATGCGTCACGATCGAGACCGAGAGCATCAAGAGTCATCTGGTCGAAGCCAGCTCCAGCAGCAGGATAGTCACTGTGAAGCTTGCCTGCAGCATCAAGAGACGCTTTTTGCCAGAGACGTGGGAGATGAAGAACTCCGAGAGGACCGGCAATACCGGAAGTGATTGTAGGAATGATTTGGCTCATTTCTTTAAGTTAATTTCAGGTTGTTGTCACTGCCCAGCAGACTGCCTAGCGTGACTTGGCATGTGTTAACGCTAGCGGTGCTGTATGGCAAATATTTAGTGAGATAAGAAATAAATAAATGAATTCGGAGATACGGAAAATTCTCGCTCGACCCTCATCAGGAGGGCCGTCAGCTTCCTTTTGAGATGTTTTCCTTCCTCCATGCCGCGGATCTCCACCTCGACAGTCCCTTGCGGGGGCTTTCGCGCTATGAAGGGGCTCCGGTGGAAGTGATTCGGGGGGCAACTCGCAAAGCCCTGACAAATTTGGTTGATCTGGCTTTGGAGAATAAAGTGTCCTTTGTGACCATCGCCGGAGATCTTTATGATGGGAATCAACGGGATTACACTACGGCCCTTTTTCTGAATCAACAAATGCTCCGACTCAAAGAGCAGGGGATTCTCGTATACGCCATCACGGGGAACCATGATGCGGAATCGGTCATTACCAAATCTCTTTCGCCCCCGGCAAATGTTCATTTTTTATCCACGAAAAAACCAGAATCGATGGTGCATCCGACCCTCCCGCTGACGGTTCACGGACAGGGATTTGCCGATGCCAGCGTGCAGGAGAATCTGGCCATCAATTATCCTGAAAAGGAAGATGAACGCTTTCATCTCGGATTGCTACACACCAGTCTCGCGGGGAATCGTGCCCATGACACTTATGCGCCGTGCTCCGTTCAGGATCTTTTAGGGAAAAATTACGACTACTGGGCTTTGGGCCATATTCACCAACCCGAAGTCATTCATCGAGATCCTTGGATTGCCTATTCTGGGAACACGCAGGGGCGCTCGGTCAAGGAGGTGGGAGCGCGCGGATGCTATCTAGTGGAGGTGGACGGTGCTCTCGCTGTCTCACGCCATGAATTCTGTCCACTGGATGTGGTGCGCTGGGCTCATCTGGAGCTCGATCTCACCGGAGTATCCACTGAAAGTGAACTCCGAGATCTCATCTCCCAAACGCTGATTCGTGAACTTGGTCAAGTCGGAGAACGGCTCTTGTCAGCGAGGATCACCCTGATGGGGCAGACCGATCTCCATGGAATATTGCACGCGGAGTATCCCAAATGGCAGGCGGAGATTCTCAGCCTCGCGACCGAGATCGATCCTGATCAGCTTTGGCTTGAGCAAATCAAACTCAAAACCAGTCCGACCTATGACCCCGTGGAGCTTGCAAAACGGGATGATCTCACCGCGATTGTCCTCGATTCTCTCGCATCTTTTGAACCGAAAGGCATTCCTGCCCCAGTGGAGTTATTGCACAAAAAACTCACTACGGCCGGAATCAATCCACCGGAACCAGATGGTCTTCAAGAGGATCTGTCTGCCATCGTCCTCCAGAGTATCATGATGAGCCCTTCTGATTGAACGATCAGCCTATGCGTTATGCGTTTTGATTCACTCCAGATTCCCGCCTTTGGCCCGTTCTCAAACTTTGCGCTGAAATTCCCACGCACTCAGGTCGATCTTCATCTCATTTATGGGGGAAATGAAGCTGGCAAGAGTTCACTTTTGCGGGCGATTCATCATCTATTCTTCGGAATCCCCAACCGAACTGAAGACCACTTTCTTCACCCAAATGCTAAGCTTCTCCTAGGTGCCGAAATCACCAATGAAGATGAAACGCTCACTTTTTTCCGTAAGAAAGGGAATAAGAATACGCTGTTAGATGCGAAACAGAATAGCTTGGCAGATCATGTGCTAGCACCATTTCTGGGGTCGGTGAATGAGGAATTCTTCACTCAAATGTTTGGACTCAATTCTGATTCCCTTCGTCAAGGAGCGAGCAAGCTTTTGTCAGGGGAAGGGGATTTGGGAACCGCTATTTTTTCTGCCAGCCTGGGAGGTTCTCCCATTGATGAAGCGATCAAAAATCTCGAAGCTCAGGCAAATGCCCTCTGCAAGGGCGCAGCAAAAAAAGACACCACCATTCTGCCTGCTTTAGCACGCTATAAGGAATCCGAAAAATTGGCCAAGGAAGAGATGGTGACTTCGAATGCTTGGAACACACTTAAAAGTCAGATCAAAAAAGCAGAACAGGTTTTTGCTGAAAAAGACCAAGCCCATCGCGACCACCGCTTTCGTTGTCAATTTGTTGAAAGCTGTCTGCAGGCCTTTCCTGTCCTTGCTTCATTACAAGAGCTCGAAAGGGAATTAGCAGTGCTGAAAGCTCCCCAGGTTGCCAGTGATTTCATTCCCCGCGTTCGCGCCCTTCAAAAAGACATTTCGCAAAACCAACATGAGCGAGAACTTCGCAAAAAACATCTTCAGGAGGCAGAGAAGGACCGTCACAAAATCCCCTCATTCGATGAAATTCTAAAACACAGTGAAGACTTCGAAGTCCTGCATCGTGGCAATGAGCAATACCTCAAACAAAACGCCGATCTCGCTCGTTTAGAAATCGCCCCTCATCAATCTCCTATTTCCCGGAGCGATGAACTCGCTCTCACCGAACTCGCAGATCAGCTTCTGACCCTTCGAACTCAGGAAACGAAGCTACAGGAGGAGTTGGCTCGCGTTGAGCTGGAAATCTCCACCCAGAAACAAGAACTCAGCTCTCAGGTCAGCGGTAATCCGAGCTTGCTCGAAGAGCTTCATGCTCGTGCTGATTCTTGTGCCACCGAAATGAAGCTGCATCAAGCACGTGAGCAGGACTTAAAAGAACTCACCCGCAAACAGGAATCGCTTCTTTCGCGCCTCACCCTCCGGGGAGAATCGTTCTCTGGTTTACACATCCCGGGAGAGGAAGCGATTCGAGCATCTGCAGATGAAGAAGCTCATCTCCGTAGTGAAATCTCAAAATTACAGCAAGAACTCCGCTCACTCCGGGATGACATCACGGCAGAAGAAAACCATCTCAAACATCTCACGCAACAGGCGGAAATCGTGACCCCGCAGATGCTTCAGGAAGCACGGCATGAGCGGGATTCGCTTTGGTCAGAGATTCAGAAGAATCACACGCCGACTCCGAAGCTTACGGAGGCGATTCAGAAGGCGGATCGAATCGCTGATACACTCCATGCGGAGGCCGAAATTCTCACCAAGGCCGCCACCCATTCTGCGACGCTAGCACAACTGGGGGCGAAGAAAGAAAACCGTGAACAAGATCTCTCCGTTACTGAGGATCAACTCGCGCATTGGTCGAAGAACTGGGAGTCTCGTTTCTCGGGTTTACCGATTTCTCCCCTCGCTCCTCTCGATTTTTTAGAGTGGAGAAGGCAATGGATTCTCCTTTGTGATCTGAGCGAAGAACTTGAAAGACTTCAACAGGAAGAAGCACGTTTTCAGAAAGAAGAATCAGACTTAATCACCCAGCTCCAGAAGGCGTTGGATTCCCAAAAAGGAGATTTCGTCCAGCTCCATCGTGCGTTAAAGACAAAGCTGAAAAAAGCCACCCAGGAACAAGGGCAACAAAGCGCGATTCAAAAAGCACTCACCAAAGCGACCCTCCAGCAGGAACAGCTCCAGCAGGAAGCGAAAACACTGCAGAATGAAGCTGAAAAAACA
>CALGLJ010000049.1 GCA_937930235.1 uncultured Verrucomicrobiales bacterium
CGTTCTTCTTCTCTCCGTTTACGAAGGGGAAGAGGATATCTGGCGCGCAGTCAAAGCTGGCGTGCGAGCCTACGTCACCAAAGGAGATGATACCGAAGAACTTCTGGAAGGAATACGGACCGTCCACGCTGGCGAAGCCTATTTTCCACCCAAGATTGCAGATAAAATCCGCAAACGCTCCCAACGGGCCTCTCTAAGCAAGCGGGAAGCGGAAGTTTTAACGCTGATCGTTCAAGGTCTTCGTAATAAAGAAATCAGTGACCGCCTCGGAATCTCACTTGGAACGGTCAAGCTGCATACCTCTAAAATACTGGATAAACTTGACGTCAATGATCGCACGCAAGCCGCCGTGATTGCGGTCCATCGTGGGATCATTCACCTTGATGATTAATCGGTAATTCAAGAGATAAAGTACGAAAAATCAGGCTCGCAAATTGGCGGACATCGTCGACTTTGCGAAAACTTCCCTTCGAAGCCTCACTTGGCTTCGAGCAGACGTCTGCGGGCGAGTCTGGGTGGTTTCATTATTGTTATAACCATCATCATAATCCGAAAGCATAATGAACTAATCTGCCGCTTGATTTTCAGCTATGAACTCTGCTCATCACGACTGGTTCAAGATCTGCTGAATTAGCGCGTATGTTTTTTCGGATCTTCTTTCTTTTCGCCACTACCCTACTCTCACAAGCAGATTCCGTCTTCACCAATTCACTAGGGATGACCCTAGTTCCCATTCCTGCTGGTAGCTTTACCATGGGAAGTCCACCTGATGAAAAAGGACACCGTAGTGACGAAACCCAGCGAAAAGTCACGCTCACTCGCAGCTTTCACCTCGCGGCCACGGAGGTCACTCAGAAGCAATGGTCAGATCACATGGGAACAACTTTCGTCGATCTCATCAACCAACAGCGAGGCCCACTTGGGCGGGGCGCGAAGCTCAAAAGTACGCCTTCAGCCATTGGTGAGAACCAACCCATGTGCTTCGTCAACTATGCTGACGCACTCGCTTTTTGCGAAAAGCTCACTCAAAAAGAACGTCAATCTGGACTCATCTCCAAAGATCAAAAATACACTCTCCCCACTGAAGCCCAGTGGGAATATGCCTGTCGGGCTGACACTACTACGGTCTTCTCTGGCGGGAATAGCCTGACCAGCGCGAGTGCAAATTTTTACGGCAAAGCTCCCTATGGGACCAAGACGCCAGGGGAATATCGCGAAAAAACAACACCGGTAAAAACCTTCCCGAAAAATCAATGGGGTCTCTACGATATGCACGGTAATCTTTATGAATGGTGTGCTGATTGGTACGAAGAACTTCCGAGCATCAATACAGACCCTACAGGCCCAACTTCAGGTGATGGCCGGATCATCCGAGGAGGCGCTTGGGACCGAAAAGCCAGCAGTTGTCGCTCAGCTTACCGCTACAGCCGTGACCCCGAGCGACGTTCACACAACATTGGTTTTCGTATCGCTCTCATCGAGCCTCATGAATAAGACTTATCATCTTCATCATGAACGAAATTGATATTAATCTCGTTCATATCTACAGGAAAATCTCTTGATCAACTGTGGTCCGTCCCATGCTTCGCGTAGTTTAGAACTATGTCCGGCACCTTCATCACCACCACCAAGAAACGACGTGCCTCCAGTCGCCGGACCTGGAAAAAAGGCACCCGTCTCCTCATCGTAGGCAATGGCATGGTGGGTGCAAAATTTTGCGAAGAACTCGTCTCAGCAGGTCTCCACGAGAAATTTCAGATTAAACTTATCGGAGAAGAATCTTACCCTGCCTATAACCGGATTAAGCTTTCGAGCTACGTCATCCATCAGGATCATACTTCACTCGAACTCTTGAATCGTGACTGGTACGAGGAAAATAAGATAAAGCTTCTCACAGGCATTCGAGCGGAAAGCATCGATCGTCATAATAAGCAACTCAAGCTCTCTAATAACTCAGAGCTACCCTACGATCTCCTTGTATTAGCAACAGGTTCAAGGCCTTTCGTCCCGCCAATCCCAGGAGCAGATTTAGCAAATGTTTTCCTTTACCGGACCATCGCTGATCTCGAAAAAATCATCACCAGAGCTCAGCACTCTCAGTCCGCCACCATCATTGGTGGGGGGCTCCTCGGTATCGAAGCCGCTCAAGCGCTCCAATCTCTCAATCTTAAAACAGAACTCATTGAGCGAGCGAACTTCCTCATGCCTCAACAGCTCACCCAAGCAGGAGGTGACCTCCTCAAAAGAGAGGTCGAGGAACAGAATATCGGGGTCCATCTTGGGATCCAGAAAACGACCATCGAGCCATCAGGGGATCAACTCACACTCACTCTTGATGATACAAAAACTCTCACTACAGATCTCGTTCTCATCTCCGCAGGCATCACCCCGAATAGTGAAATCGCTGAAACTGCGAATCTTCCAACCGGTGTCCGAGGCGGAATCATAGTCGATGAAAATCTAGAGACTGAGGACTCAGACATCTTTGCCATTGGCGAGTGCGCTCTCCTGCATGGCCGTATCTATGGTCTAGCCGCGCCAGGCTACACCATGGCGAAGCACCTCGCCCAACGTCTCGCTGGCAAACGGCAGAAACCCCTCGCCCCTCTCGATCTCTCCACCCGCCTCAAAATGCTGGGCGTTGATGTCACTACCATCGGTGATCCTTTGCAGGAAGGCCGTCGCCTTGAGTTCTCTACCGAAGATTGCTACCGCACGCTCATCCTCGGAAGAAAAGGCCGCTTAGTCGGAGCCCTCGCCATCGGGAATTGGGAAGAAAATGGGCGCGTCCATGCAGCCTACATCAGCCAGAAAAAAATCTCCGAAAAGCAGCAAAACTATTTCACCGAAGAAGGACTCCTTTTCCCCGGAGTTACCATCGAGAATCCTGCTGACTGGTCCGAAGAACGAGTAGTCTGTAACTGCACGAATACGCCCAAGGGAGAAATCATGGCCTGTCTCGCTCAGTGCCAGAATGACCCTGATCGAGTCGCTGCCTGCACTGGAGCATCCACCGTCTGTGGCTCGTGCCGCCCCCTTGTCGAACAACTTTGCGGCGCTCCCCTCACTGCTCCTACAGGTAAAAAATCTGTCACCGCCCTCTTGCTTGCCTCCATCCTTTCTCTCGGAGTGATCGGGTATGCCATGGCAGCCCCTCCTATAGCGATGGCCGAATCCGTCGAATCCTTCTGGTTCAAAGTCGAACAACTTTGGCGAGATAACTTCATTAAACAAATTACGGGATATTCCCTCATGGGGATCTTCCTCATCGGCCTGATCATTTCTCTACGGAAGCGTCTCTCTTGGTTTAAGTGGGGAAAATTTACCACCTGGAGATTTTTTCACGCCGCATTCGGCCTCGCCTCTCTCGGCGCGCTCTGGGCTCATACCGGTTTTCACTTTGGGGCAAATCTTAATTTCTGGCTCATGTTTGTCTTTGTCATGCTGAACCTCCTAGGTGCAGTGGCAGGCATCGTCACCGCCATCGAGGCCCGTGGGACCTCCAGCGTGGCCCGTCGACTCCGGCCCATTTTAACCTGGGCTCACCTCATCTTGTTCTGGCCGCTGCCCGTCCTGCTCACCTTTCACATCCTCTCGGTTTACCTCTACTAGCACCAGCTCACACCTCTAAACCCCGATGCTCGCATGGCTTTTCAAGTTCAAATTTCAGCTCCTCTGGCTCCTGCTAACCGCTGCCATCGGAGGCTACTGCTATTACCTCTTCTTCGAAGCTGAAGACAAAACTGCGCTCCTCCCTGGACGCACCACTGACGGCCACCACCAAATCGAAATGCAATGCACCGCCTGCCATACTGACGAGAAAAAAGAGAACGTCTTCACCTCCTCCGGCGTTCCGAACTCTGCCTGCATGAACTGCCACAGTGATGCCTTGGAAAAATTCTCTGACTCTCACCCCGTGAGAAAATTTAAAAACCCAGAGAACGCCGTTTTTCTCGAACACATCGACGCCATGAATTGCATCGCCTGCCACAGTGAACATAACCAGAAAATCACCGGCGAGATGTCCGTCACCATGCCCGTCGATTACTGCGCTCATTGTCATGAAGTGACCCTAGAGAATCTCGAATCTCACAAAAATCTGCCCTACGACACCTGCGCCACCGCTGGCTGTCATAACTACCACGATAACACCCCACTTGCACCCAGCTATCTTCTCAAACATTACGGAGAAGGAAAAATGCTCCCCAATGCCGGACTGCCAGAACTTCACAACCAAGACCTCTGTCCCGATCCTTGGACCTCTGCCCAGAACTGCGCCTCTTGCCATGAGGAAGACATGAAGGAATTCCAGCAAGGTAAGCACGGCATGAGACTCGCCTTCGATGGGCTCTCTCCCATGACTCCCGCCATGGCGCGCATCCCGATGAAAGAATCTGCAGCTCACCTCCAGATGGACTGCACCGCTTGCCATCAGCCAGACAAGCCTCGCGCCTTCGCCGCCTACGAATCCTGCATTCAGTGTCACGATGATGAGCACACTCGGAACTATAAAAACTCTCCGCATTTTAATCACTGGAATGCAGACCCAAATGGCAAGACCGCAGTCTCCTGTGCCACCTGTCACATGCCTCGCATCGAGAGCGATCATGAAGGCTATCAGGTCAGCCATGACAATACGGCGAACCTCACTCCAAACGAGAAGATGATCCGCAGCTCGTGCACCCATTGCCATGGACTTCAATTCAGCATGAACGCCCTCGCAGACCCAGAGCTCATCCGCCTGAATTTCGACCGCAGTTCAAAGATCATCCATCCCGGAATCGAATGGACTGCCGATGCCTCCATCAAGCGGGGTGATGAAAAAACAAAAGCTATCCGCGAATTTCTTCAAAAATCTCTAAGCAATACGGAGACCCAAAATTAGAAACCAAAAAGGACCCAAAAATACAAACCATGAAAAGAAATTACTACTCCGCCCTGGCAATCACTGCTGCTATTGGGCTCACCTCGTGTAAGTCAGAGGATCAATCTGCCAGTGCCTCAGGCGGTTACCCTGCCGAACAAGTCGCCGAAGCCCTCTACCAAGTCCTAAAATCTGACCGTAAAGTCTACGCTCAGAAAATCGTGAACCGCCTCGTTAATAAGGATAAAGTCATCAAAGCTCACGAAGAATGGGAATCAGAAAAGGCCCTCCTTCTCCCAGCCCAGTTCTTCCGTGAAGGCGCTGAAGAAGTCGATGGCATTCCTGATAAAGCCATCGATTTCACCTACTCCCTCCAGTCCAAATGGCCGCTCAACTACGAGAATGCTAAAAAGAAAACTCCGAAAGTCGAAGAAGGTTTAGAAGCCGTCTCTGATCCAGACAACCCTCTTTATGGGAAAAAATGGACCGGCGAAGAAGAGATCGCCGGAAAAAAATACTTCGTCGGTATCTACCCTGACCGTGCTGTCGCACCCGCCTGCTGGGAATGTCATAATGACCACGACAACCGCAAGCCAGAGTATCCTGAATTTAAAAAGAACGATGTCATGGGGGGAATCGTCATTCGTATTCCTATCAACTAAAACCTTTCTGCCTTATGAGATTCATCTTCGTTATCGGCATCGCTTTGGTCTTATTCCTGGTCTCCTGTCAATCTGAAGAGAAACAGCAAGTCGCCGTCACCGAATCAAAACCTGCGCATCCATGGGATTGGGTTCCTACCGAGCCAGCCTCCCTCGCCGGTAAGGCCGTCTATCTCAACGAATGTGCTAGCTGCCATAACGAAGGTGAGGAAGGAGCGCCTGCTCTGACCAATAAAAAAGAATGGTCTAAACGGGAAGCGAAAGGCCTCACCACTTTATATGATCATGCCATCAATGGATACATCGGTGTCGATGGTGAAATGCCGGCACGCGGTGGCACCCCCTCCCTTACTGATGATCAAGTCAAAAATGCTGTTCAGTTTATCCTCGGAACTCAAAAATAAGACTTCGCCCGTACTTCTATTTACTCCATTAACCTAACACATCAAAAATCATGTCAAACGACCATCCTGCCGACCATCCTCTTACACTCACCCAAAAAACTCTCGTTCAAGAGTCTTGGGAAAAAGTGAAACCAATCTCTGAAACCGCCGCTGAACTTTTCTACGGTAAACTCTTCGAGCTCGATCCCGAATTAAAACCCATGTTCGCCAATAGCGATATGAAGGAGCAGGGCAAGAAGCTCATGCTCATGATCGGAACCGCCGTAAGAGGATTAGACACTCTCGGAGAGCTAGTCCCTGCGGTGCAGAACCTCGGAAAACGCCACGTTGGCTACGGAGTCAAAGCAGAACACTATGATACCGTCGGCGCTGCTCTGCTCGACACTCTTGCAAAGGGCCTGGGTGATGATTTTACCGAACAAACGAAAGAAGCCTGGACCATCACTTACACCACCTTAGCCACCGTTATGAAAGAAGCCTCCTACGGCAGCGCGACCTAATCCAAAATTTTGCTAGATCGACGTTTAAGGGCTTTGTAACAAAGAAAGCCAATCGCCCAGGAATCTCACTCAGAACGTTCAAACTGCAAACCTCTAAGATTCTTAATGAATTATTTTCCTTTGACGGCTTCTGGTTGGCATTAGATTCGGGGTATGCGCATTGGGCTGATTGCGATGAGTGGCTTGCGAGTTTGTGATCATTCTTTATTGCAGCTTGGCTTGTCCTTTCCAGGGGTGCGTTCACGGGCTCAGACGATCGAGGCTCTTCCATCCCTTGGTTTATTGACTTTGGCGGCGTTCATTTCGGATTCACACGAAGTCGAGTATCTTGAGGTGAGAGAACTAGATGAAGTTCCTTCACGCTTTGATGTCGTTTTTCTGTCCTTTCTCACGGCGACAGCACCGGAGGCATACCGTCTGGCAGAGCAATTCCGAAAGAAGGGGACGCTGACAATCCTTGGTGGCTTGCATGTGACTCTGAATGCGAGGGAGGCTCAAGGCCATGGGGACGTTATTATTATCGGAGAGGGGGAGCCGGTGATGACTCGGCTCATGGACGATCTGGAACAGGACAATGTACAATCGATTTATCGTGCGCGTGATTTTGCACCATTTGATTTTTGTGACGCTCCGCTTCCGCGTTTTGATTTGTTGAAATCGAAACGCTATACGCGTTTCACGGTGCAGACTCAACGCGGCTGCCCTTTACGATGTTCTTTTTGTGCATCTTCGATCCATCTGACCCCTCGTTATCAGGTGAAGCCCGTTCATAAAGTGATTGAGGAAATTAGAGCGATCAAAGCGCTGACCTCTGATCCTTTTATCGAATTTGCTGATGACAATACCTTTTGTGATCGGAAGCATAGTCGCAAATTGATGAGAGAATTAGCTAAGGAGAAAGTCCCATGGTTTACGGAAAGTGATATTTCAGTAGCAGACGATCCCGAACTCTTATCGATGATTCGCGATGCCGGCTGTCGGCAAATTTTGATTGGCTTGGAGGCCCCCTCAGCGAAGCAGCTTGATGGTCTCGAGCAGCGTTCAAACTGGAAAGCCAAGCGCGCGGATCAGTATCTAAGCGCAGTGGAGCAAATTCAGAGTCATGGGATTACCGTGAATGGTTGTTTTGTTCTCGGCCTTGATTCACATGATTCAGATAGCTTTGATGAGGTCTTTGATTTCGTGGAGCGTAGTGGGCTTTACGAGGTGCAAATCACTTACCTCACTCCCTTTCCTGGAACTCCAATGCATCGTCAGCTTTCTGATGAAGGGCGTATTTTGTTAGAGGGTGCGCATGAGAGATGCACTCTTTTTGACATTAATTTTCAACCTGCTCAAATGAGCGTGGAAGAGCTGCGATCTGGCTTTCATGCACTTCTTGCTCGGCTTTATCATCCGAGGGAAGTCAAACAGCGGGCGCGCCGTTTTCTCGCTCAAGTTCGCAAAAAAGGGCGAGGTCGTTTCGCTTCTTCCAAAGAAATTCCATTGAACTAAAATGATGTCTCAAACTCCATTGCCATCTCCAATATTAACCCTACGCATATTGGGGAAATTTTTGATTGGTGATCGTGAAGGGATTGAGACGGTCGCTCAGTGCGGGAAAGTAATTTTGGTGGCAGCACTTTTCATTGTCTCTGCCGGACTGGCGCGGAATTACGATCATCATCTTCTTTGGGAAGAATTATTGTGGATTGGTGGTCCATTTGGAATGGCCTTCTTTTCGTCAGGTTTCATTTTCTGTGTTCTCAAAATTTTTGGAGGGCTCGATTACCCGGAAGAAAAATTTGGAAACTACCTTTCTTTTCTCCGTTGCTTTTTAATGACCGCGCCCATGGCTTGGCTTTACGGTTTTCCAATCGAGCAATGGAGTGGGGTATTAACGGCGAGCATTTTTAATTTCACGGTTCTGATGATCGTGTCTTTTTGGCGGGTGGCTTTGATGATTCGAGTGACCTCAGTGTTATTCGGGCATCATCCCGCACGCGCCTTTGCCCTGATCGCTATTCCAGCATCAGTGGAGATGTTTTTTGCGACCTTAGTTCAGTCGATTAATATCGTAGGAATTATGAGTGGAGTGACGCTGGACGAAGGTGAACAATTTCTCTTAACGGCAACCGGAATTGTGACCATGGGATCGGTCGTTCTTTTTGTGATCGCGATCATTGTGGGGTGTGTATCGCGGAAGTTCCAGATGATCAGTCGGAGAAGGGAGATGGGAAAAATAAAGATCTCTCGGATGGTTTGGGGGCTGGCAGTCTTAGCCACGGTAGGATGGCTTGTCTTGGCAGTTCCTCATCAGAAGAGATTGTTGGCCCATCTGAGAATAGAAAATTTCATCAGAGCAGATGATTTCGCAGGTCTTTCTTCTTTTCTGGAGGGAAAAACCCGTTCCGATTTTCCTAAAAATCGTAAACTTTATCCATGGGCATTGACTTCACATAGGTCTCCAAATTCTCGTATGAAAATTTTATTGTCTGAGGAGGTGATGCCGAGCTGGTTCGAGCGGGAGATAGAGCAAGAGGTGCTGAAGTGGATTGATGAAAAAGACCGACCAGAGAACTCTCTCGAGATGGAAAAAAGTCTCTATGAAGAGATTCAAAATCATCCCCGCGCTCAGGAGTTGGCAGATCGCCTCACTCCCGGAGTGCGCGTGGATCAGTTATTTTCTGCAGAGTAGAAATTCTTATTTAAGCATCACACCGCCATTTGGAAAAATTCCAATGGCTTCTTTGCGGCTCGGACTTTGCGTTTCCAAAGTTTGTCTGACTGAAGCAGAGTAGGAGCGGTGCGAGTTTTCTCAAAACAGAACTGTTTAGGCAGCGTGGTGTAGAGTGAACGAGGTGGGTTGGTGCCACTGATTCGCTTTAAAAACGCGCCAGATTCATGGGTATGGTAGTAGATTTTTTTCATTCCGAGTTCTTCTAACAAAAACCATAATGCGGCAGTGAGCATGGCTTCATGCCAGGTCTTCTCGTGGGTTGAAAAATCATTCTCCCAGTATCTTAAAAATTTCTCAGTTGAAAATTTACCACCATATTTGCAGAAGATGGGTCTCTTCTCTTTTTGTTTTTGGTAAGCTTTTTGAGCCACGGTTCTCATGTCACGTAGGAGGTCCGTTTGAATTTCTTCAATGAGAGCTTCTCCGGATTCCAAATCGAGATCGAGACGGCACCAGCTTAAGGTCGGATGTTTTCCGTCTTTTACCGGATGACCCCATCCTTGAAAGGGGTCATACTCATTCAGATCAACACAAGATTTGAGTTTCTCATGGTGTTCTTGGTTGAGGTTCAGTTGTAATACGAGACTGACGCCCTCACGAGAGACTTGGTTGTAGCGCCAATATTCGATGTCATCACCCCAAATATCGAGTGAGAGACGGTAGGCGCGTCCGTTCGAGAGGTATTGATGTCTGGGGATGAGGGCGTGGTGAAATTTCCCATCATGGCACTGGGCCAGATGAGGTTTGACGGCGGGTTTTTCGAGAAGGCGTCCGATAGGTTTGGTCCGGAGTTGTTGAAGTTGTTCTTCTTCCTGGCTCAACCAGTGGAGCAGGTGAAAAGCGTAGTCGTCTTTAGAGTAATGGAACAAGGTGCGTCCTTTTGATAGGCATGCGATCACCTCGCGAGCGAGTTCGAGTGTCATGTAGAATATCAGAGAGATCACTGCTCTCTCTCAGCAGTAAAAAATGGAAATGAGTCTCAGATGCTCAGGCTCAATTGATGAGCTCAGAGAAGGGAGAGACCAGATTAGGAACATTCAGCGACGAGCAAATCTACAGCTTCGTAGATTGGGCTCTCTGAATTCCTCATTTGTCGATATTCACAAACATAACAAAACAATGTTGGTTACGTCGCGAGGAAATATTTCTTTGCGTTCTCGTCCGCAAGACTAAAAGTAAATTTTTATCAATCAGAGTTCTTCACCGTGGTGATTTTGATGAAACTGATGGGCTTGTTTGAGCCATTGATCTCTGGTGATGCGGTTCTTGAAGGAGAGGCGTTTTTCAAATGCTTTGATTTGATCAGGGCTCCATTGGGCGATTTGGCGGAAGTGGTAGATGCCGATGCGATGGAGCTTGTCTTCTAATACTTTGCCGACGCCTTTGATGAGTTTGAGGTCATCGATACGGGCTGGGCGCTTTTTGAAGACGGTGCCGTAGGTGGGGTCTTCTTCGAGTTCGTCTTCTCCGGAGGGTAGATCCAGGGATGTTTGGATTTGGGGAGAGGGGGGCTGCTTTGAACGTTCTAGTTCGGCTTGAAGAGTGCTGATGGTTTCGTCCTTCCGTTGGAGAGTGGTCTGGTTGTTCTCAAGCTGCAGTTGGTAGTCGGTATTCTCTTGCTTGAGTGTTTGGACGAGCTGAAGAGTGTTGGAGTGATCTTCCGAGTTGAGGTGGGAGGGGTCATCTGTGGTTTGCGCCTGAGCGGCGGCTTGGAGGTCTTGCACTTGGAGGGTGAGAAGCTGAATTTGTTGTTCTTTTTCAGCGACTTCAAGAGAGAGGTCAGGGGATGCAGGGGAAGGGGTTTGAGGCAGATCGGTTTGTAAGCTTTCAATCTGATTAGTGAGATCGCGGGTCCGACATTGTTCGGTGAAGAGGGCGTCTTCTGCCGCTTTTAGGGCTTTGCTCCATTGGGACTTCTGCTCCTCAATACGGCTGAGGAGTGATTGATTCGTGCTTTTTTCTGGAGCGAGAGCTCGGGTGAGGTCCGCGGCGAGATGGTCGTTTTCTTCGACGGCTTTTTTGAGACGTTTGTGGTCCTTTTTATATCTTGATCGTGCAAGCCAGAGGCCAAAGAGGAAGAAGATGATGATGGGAGCAAAGAGAGAGAGGAGAAAGGGGATTTTCTCAAGGTGTTCAATAAAGCTCATGGAAATTGCTGGGAAGTAAGCCAAAGGAGGGCGAAGAGATTAGGAGAAGTCTTTGAGGAGTTCGGAGAGTTTTTCCTGATCGCTGGCGAGGGTTTCTTTTTTTCGTTTGAGAGTTTTATTGAGAGCGACCATGCGGTCTGCTTGGTCTTTACGACGTCCCCAAAGTCTGGTGCCGATGAGGTATCCAATGAGAGTAAAGAGGGCGGCAATCAAAAAGATGGTGGTCAGGCCGTGTGCGAAGAAAAGAAATTTAGGGTTTAAAAAACTCAGGGTCATTGCTGTTCAAGTAGAGGTTCTTCTGCAGGGGTGGGAGGGGTGATTGTCTCTTCGAGTTCGTCTTCTGGGGTGACGATTTGTGCCTTAGGAATTTCGGGGATGGCACCAAGGCTGAGCTCGATGCGGCTTGTTTCTTGGGGTTTGATGTCGAAGTGCTCGATTTTTAGGCGTTCGGGATTGATGCCGTTGGCAATGAGTTTTTCACGCGTTGCTTGGGCTCGTTGATTACTGATTTCGAGGTTAGGGCAGCCGTAACTTCCGATGATGATGGCTTGGTTTTTTTCGGGGAGTTTTTTGATGATGCCGGACATTTTACGGAGTTGGGGGAAGTAGCTGGAGTGAATCCAACTGCTGGTTTCTCCGCTGAAAGTGATGGGGAATTTTTTCAGTTGTTGGGAAGGGGTGAGGGGAGCTGGTTTTGGTTCGGCTGGCTTTAGGGGCTGAGGTTCTGGTTTTTGCTCGGTGGGAGGGGTGGTGTTGTCTGGGGTGGTTTCGTTTTGTGACGCTTCTTCAGGTTCTCCGGGTTCTTCTTTTTCGGGAGCAGGGAAGGTTGCGAGGTCTTCTGCAGTGGCGAGGTTCAGCTGGACCCGCCGTTTCTGGTTTTTTCTTTTCCCAAAATCGCCGATGAGTAAGCGATCGGCTGGGACTCCGAGGGAGATGAGTTTATCACGAACCGCGATGGCACGGAGTTGGCTGAGTTCGGATTTGGTGGTGCCGTAGCTGGCGACGGTGAATTTTTGTGAGGCTTCCGGGTATTCGCTAATGAATGTGGCGAGTTTTTTGATTCGGGGGGTGGTGTTGGGGTGTAACCAAGCGCTGCCACTGCCGCCGAAGCTGAAGGTGATCTCTTGGAGGGGGGCTGGGACGGGAGGGAGGGCGAGTTCGGCCAAGCGAGCGGCTTCTTCTGCTGCCGCTTTTTCAGCCGCAGCTTTCTCTTCGGCTGCTTTTTTCTCTTCGGCTTTTTTCTTTTCCGCTTCGAGGCGGGCAATTTTTTCTTGGGCGACGAGTTTTTCTGCTTCGATTTCTTCTGTGGAGGAAAGTTTTAGCTGAACGCGTCGTTTTTCGCCTTGTTTCCGTGGGAGGTGAGCGATGAGAAGTCGGTCCTCGGGGATGTCCATAGCGATGAGTTTTTTGCGGACGGCTTTTGCCCGAAGTTCGCTGAGTTCACGGTTTGAGGTGCCGTAGCTGACGATGGTGAATTTTTGGGTTTCATCGGGATGGCCGTTGATGAGGGCGGTGAGCTGTTTGAATTTTTTGTCAAATTTGGGGTGGAGCCATGCGCTGCCTCCGCCGCCGAAGGAGAAGTGGATGGTGGAAAAGGTATTGGGCAGGGAGTCATCGGTTTCTACGACGAGGGCGCGGGCAGGTTGTTTGTTCGTAGGGGCAGGGTTTACGGAAGTGGGTTTCTTCTTCGGGGGAGCGAGGAAGGAGAGTTTCACGTCGCGAGAGATGGATGTTGGGAAGCGTGCGATTTCGGCCTGAATTTGAGCAAGGGAGTCGGGGTTACTTACTTTGCCGATGATTTTAAAGCGTTCGGAGGTGTAGTTCAGGTAGGCGTGACCGTGGGTGTCTTTGAGGAAGCGTGGCAAAAATTTGGCAGGATGTTGGTGCCACCATGCTGGGGCGGGATTGGGAGCAATTTCGGTATGGTCCACGAGGGTGGCACCTGGGGTGTATTCCTTCAGTGCGGAGATGATGGTATCGCGGGTAGCAGGATCGGGCAGAACTCCATTCATCGTGACAATGGAGGGGAGGCGAGTGAGAACGAGGGAGGTGGTTTGTTTTGAGGATTCGATTTCGGAAGGATCGAGAGCTGGGCCGGGCTCAGGAAGCTGGGTCAGGGTAGGTTTCTCAGGTGGGGCAGGCTCTGGCGGGGGGCTGGGGGAATAGGGCGGGATGTAAGCACCAGCGATACGTCCGAGTTTTTGATAGAAGTGGGGGGTGATGTCTCCAGAGTTGATTTGGAGGTGGAGCCTGTCGAAGTGAATGTCTGGGGTATTGTGAACTTGGTTTACGTAGAGTTTGTTGACCTTTCTGGTGAGATCTTTCTCGATCGGCTGCTGGTAGAGCGGCCAGATGATGAGGGTGCAAAATCCTAACAGGATTAAGAATATGAGAAAGCCGGAAGGTTTCATAGAAGCCTGAGTGGGGTACAGCTAGAGAGTGAGTTAGGATGAGCGAATCGCCATGCGACTGTCAGAGGAATATCAAACTCTGGGAACGACAAAATACAAATCGTGAGGGAATTTTTCTAGTATTTGGTTAGAAAGTGGGCCCCACGATGTTCTGGCGTGCTTCATTTACATGATGGCAAATTTCAGCTCAGCGCTTGAGACGACTTCTCCGTTGACCGAGCAGGAGCAGACTGCTTGGCCGATATTTCGGCGCATTTTCACAATCTCGGCATCGATGAAGAGAGTGTCACCAGGAACGACAGGTTTGCGGAATTTGACATTGTCTGCGCTGAGGAAATATCCGATTTTTCCTTGGTTATCGGGGAGTCGTAGAATGAGGATGGAGGCGGTTTGGGCCATCGCTTCGAGCTGTAAGACGCCAGGCATGACTGGTTTTTCTGGGAAATGTCCTTGGAAGAACTGCTCGTTCATCGAGAGGTTCTTGATGGCGGTGCATTTCAGGGCAGAAGAAAAGCCGGTGACACGGTCGATGAGCAGGAAGGGGTAGCGGTGAGGGAGGATTTTTAGAATGTCTTCGATTTTCAGAACCGCCTCGGCTTCCGGGAGTTTCACAGGTGGGACCATGGCTTGCATGGCGGCATAGTTTTTCTGGAGAGCTTCGGCCGCTTTGGTGTTCGGGCCGTGTCCTGGTTTGACGGCAATGACGTGACCATTGAACTTTTTCCCGGAGAGCATGAGATCTCCAATGATGTCGAGCGCCTTGTGACGGGCGAATTCATTGTCAAATCGCATGGGTTCTTTGGACATGATTTCTTCACCTCGGACGACAACGGCATTTTCCAGGGAGCCGCCTTTGATGAGGCCCTTGTCGAGAAGCGGTTTGATGTCTTCGTAGAAGGTGAAGGTGCGGGCAGGAGCGATTTCTTTTTCGTAAATTTCCGGGCTGACGATGGTGGTGAAGTATTGGACGAAGCGGCCATCCTTGCCGACGTTGGTGACAGAGATGCGGAATTCTTTATCGGGAACGATGGTGATGAGAGAGCCGTCTCCGATTTCCAGATGGATGGGTTCACGGATTTCCCATATCTGGCGCGGGGTGGATTGTTCTTGTAGGCCTGCTTTTTTAATGAGTTCTACGTAGGGTCTGGAGGAGCCGTCTCCGATGGGAGGCTCATTGGCATCCATTTCGATGAGGGCGTTATCGACTCCCATGCCTACAAGGGCGGAGAGGACATGCTCTACGGTATGGACTTTGACTGAGCCTTGGGCGAGCGTGGTTGCGCGTTCTACGGTTTGCACCTTTGAGACGCAGGCATCAATGAAGGGTTTATCAGGGAGGTCGACACGGCGAAATTTAAATCCATGGCCTTCGGGGGCTGGCTTTAGGGTGAGGGTGACTTTTTCTCCAGTGTGCAGTGAGGTGCCCTCAAGGGTGGCCTCAGTGGCAAGAGTGTGTTCCATGTCGGACATGGCGGGGTATTTAAATTGAGAAGGGGGACTGGTCGAGGGATATTCCATTCGAGTGTGTCAGAAAGAAGGGGGAAGAAGATGAGTTATCTTGGGAAAAGCTTGAGTTACTCATGGCGATACCATCGGTCTGGAGCAGTGATTTTCTGGTGATTGATGAAGCTTTCAGCTTTCCGAGGATGATGAAAAATCCTTCACTGAGAGCATGGCCGCACTAGAAGATATCGTAGAATTTTGTGATCGTGAGCTGAAGATTTCTGAAATTCCAGATTATCCCACGGCGCATAATGGGTTGCAGTTGCAAAACGCCGGGAAGGTGACGCGGGTGGCTGCAGCCGTTGATGCTAGCTTGCCCGTAATTGAGAAAGCGATAGCGGCGGGGGCGGATTTATTGGTCGTGCATCACGGAATGTTTTGGCAGGGCGTGCGGATGTTCACAGGGGCCCAGTATCGAAAGGTGAAGCTGGCAATGGATGCGGGACTCGCTATTTATTCTTCTCATATCCCGCTCGATATCCATCCGGTGATAGGAAATAATGTGTTGCTAGCAGAAGCGCTTGATCTGGAGGTCACAGGGTCGTTGATGGAATGGAAGGGAGTATCACTAGGGGTGAGTGGGGAATTTCAAGGAACACTCGGCGAGCTTCGGGTTAAGCTCGAAAGGGTCCTGGGTGGATCGGTGCTCCTGAGAGGGGATGAAAATGAGAATTGTGGACTCGTCGGCATTATTACGGGAGGGGCTGGCAGTGAAGTCGAAGCAGTAGCAGAAGCTGGAATTCAAACATTCCTTACCGGAGAGGGGCCGCATTGGAGTCATCCTTTGGCGGAAGAGCTTCAATTGAACGTGTTTTATGCGGGACATTACGCTACCGAAACTTTCGGAGTGAGGCGTTTAGCGGAGGTGATTTCAAAAAAATATGGCGTGGAAAATACCTTTATCGATCACCCAACCGGCTTGTGAAATAGAGGTGGAGATAAAAGAAATCCTGATGTTCAGCAAAGGTAGAAAGCATGCCTCATCTTTAAGATATGAATGAAATGAGTAGGTGGATTGGCGATTTTTGTTAGAATTGTTTCTGAATCCTAGCGGCCTAAAAAGTGTAGTCTTGCTTGCGTAAAAAGTTGTTAACAAATCTCAACTAAAAAAAAGTCTTGCGGTCCTTTAATATAGCGCGTAATTCTTTCACCAGACGTGCGGGTATAGCTTAATGGTAAAGCTCCAGCCTTCCAAGCTGATTATGAGGGTTCGATTCCCTCTACCCGCTGTCTTTCGGAATAAACTTAACTGAAACTCAGTTTACCCTAGATTTAAAATTATGAAAAATACACTTAAGTATGCACTTACAGCGCTGCTTCTTGCTGCTGCTCCAGTAGCTTCAGCGGCAGATTGCGTGAAAGTTAGCGCTGCGGTCACTAAGGCTGTTGCTGCTGATAGCTCGAATGTATTGGAGATTGTTTCCAATCAAATCGCTTCAAACGAATCTTGCGCTTGCGAGGTTGTGAAAGCCGCCATTATCGCAGCTGAAGCTGATAAGAAGACCGTCGCTAAAATCGTTGACGCTGCGATCGTAACTTCTCCTAAAAACCTTCGCATCATTGCTCAGTGCGCAATCGCGGTTGCACCTGACGCCGTTTCTAACGTCCAGTCAGTTGTTGAAAAGTATGACCGCGCCGGAGGTGATGACTACATCGTAGATTCTTCAAAGGGTGGCGGTATCGCTAGCCCTCGTCGTAAAAATTCTCCACCCACTGGCAGAAATCCTCTCGATTTCCCAGCGAATAACGGAGACAATGTCGGACCACGTGTTGGTAGCCCAGGCGGGTTTACTTTATTGCCACCAGTCTTCCCTGGTTTCCCTCCAGTAGTTGCTCCTCCTACAATTACTTCACTCTAAGAATATTAACATTCTAATTTTATTTACCCGAGGTGTCGTTACCTCGGGATAAATTTACAATAAATCTACTTATGAAAAAATACTTAGCTGTAGCAGCTTTCGGATTTGCCTCTGTTGGTTCCTCATCTGCACAATCTTTATTTGATCTTGCTCCTGATCTTGCTGAAGAGGATTCCTTCCCACTTCGCTGGTCTGCTGGCGTTGGTGTTGGATATGATGACAACGCAACACCACTGAGTGGTGCTGCCGACAAAAATTCCACTCTTTTTGCCAATGCTTATGTGGGTGCATCTTTGCTCAACAATACTCCTCAAACAACGACTGAGTTCTTCGCTCGGGTTGGTGTCATTCATTATTTTGATGATCTCGATACTGCTGCGTTTGATGTTGAAGAAACGACACCTGAACTTGGACTTGGTTTTAACTGGACCAACCGAATCAGTGAGCGCTTGCGCTTCGTGAGCCGCAACTATGTAAGATTTGAGCGTCAGCCAGATTTCACCGTGGGTAACATTACTGCATCTCAGATTGGCTCATACTTGAGCTGGAGCTCAGAGAATGCCATCGGATATCGCTGGACTGATCGTTTGGCGACATACACTGGTTTCACTCTTTCCGGGATTGATTACGAAGAATCAGGCATCGCAAATGATGTCTTCTCATGGTCGATTCACAATCAGTTTCGTTACCAGTTGAGTCAGGCAAGCGTGTTGACTTTCACTACTCGCTACACTGAGTCTGATGTTGATGGAACAAGTAGAGACTCAGAAAACATTTTCTTACTTGCTGGTATTGAGCATCGTTTAAGCCCTAATTCAGTGTTCACATTGAATGCAGGTGCGCAACTCCGCGACATTGATGG
>CALGLJ010000050.1 GCA_937930235.1 uncultured Verrucomicrobiales bacterium
AAAAAATACCGCGCTCCACCAGAAACAGCGCACCGTCATCGATCCGCACTTGCGACTGTGAGAAAGAACAATAAGGATCTCCGCATGTCCAAAGTCACAATTTATCACTTCAATCATTGAGGTTCCTCAAAAAACGCCTTGGCGGTCGCCGAGGAACTAGGAATCGAACACGAAGTCATCCTCTACATCAAAACTCCTCCCGGACAGAAGGAGCTTGAGAAGATCGTTGCTGGCTTAGAGGACCCCGTGGAAGATCTCGTGCGGAAAGACTCTCTATTTAAGAAAAAAGAACTGAATCCTGCCGATTACGTGAATAACCCACAAGCGGTTGTAGAAATCCTAGTGAAACACAAGCAACTGCTCCAGCGCCCCGTGATCGTCAAAGGGAACAAGGCCATTATCGGTCGACCAAAGCAGAGAATTATTGATTTCCTCTCTTAAGGGCAAAAGACACCTCCGGAAACCTGATTCCGATCAGAAAATGGCGCCAAATTTTTCAGAAATGAGGTTTTCGGGAGGGGGCTTGAAAAAAAGCAGGAACAAACAGCAAGCCGCTTATTCAGCTTTCTTCTGATCCTTGGTGGCCTCTTCCACTTTCTTCTCCACCGCTTTTTTTGCATTTTCAGCAGCGCTGCGAAGGGCTTGAGCTTCCTTGGTCAGTTGAGCCTGTTTTTTTAGCGCATTCGCCTTCTCCTGCTTCAAGGCTTCCATCTGCGTCTTGAGACCTTGCAGTTGTTGCTGCAAATTATTCTCCCGCTTCTTTCCTTCGGCATTTTGCTTTTGCGCTTCTGCGACACTCTTCTGAGCTGCCACGAATTTTTTCTGAATGTCCGCCGCCTTTTTCTCAGCCTGCGCAGCTTTCTTTTCCGCCGCTGAGATCTTAGTCTGGGCCGCTTGGATTTGAGTCTTTAGATCTTTGTTACTTTTTTCCGCAGTGGTGCGTTGCTGCAACTCGCTACGGTAATTTGTTTCAGTTTTCTTCTGAACTTCAGACAGCTCGGTGATCTTCTGCTCTTTGGTAGAAATTTCGGTCTTCATCTGCTCCCCAGATGCTTCCAATTCTGCAATGCTTGCGCTCATTTTCTCCATCGCAATTTTGTTCTGGAATGGACTCGCAATATCATCAGTTGATGGGATGAGAGAGTAGCCATGAACTTTTTGCCCATAAGTATAACCACCATATCCTAGCGCAGCAGCTCCCCCGAGAAGGAAAATTGCATACAGAAAGCCTCGTCCATTCCCATTCTTCCCCCAGATTTTGCACAGGAAGCTTAATGTCAGCGCACCCATGACCCCGATGCCATACCACATGTATTGTGTCCACTCAGGGCCACTATTCCCTTCGAGCTTCATCAAAACCAACCCACTCAGGGCCGCGAAAATTGAAGTAATGACTGATAAAAACAGGGCAAACAGGGTCACTGGCTTCCATTTTCCAAATGAGAACCAACCAAGAATTTCAACAAGCACCACCAGCAAAATTAACCCAATTGGGATCAGCATCAGGACGGGATGCAGATTCCCAATCAATCGTGACACCCACTCATCACTAGTGAGAAGCCCCTGAATCCATTCGCTATCTTTCAGATACGCTAAAACCGCAGTCCCGATCGCGAGTATTAATACGATCAGGGTGACAAAAGTTCGGCCCACTTTACCCTGCTTTTGGATTTTTTCTGGCTCTTCTAGCTCGGCAGATGTGGTTTGTTCTTCAGACATAAGATTTGGATAAGGTAAAGATTACGGTTGATAGGGTGACCGATCCTCGATTTTAATCAAATCTCAATCGCGTATAGAGCAACTATTTTTGCTCAAAAAAATATCACCCTCTTTTTCAAGAGAGTGATTCAGAAAATCAGGCAAGAACCCTGGTTTAGGGAATGTCAAAAACCAGACTCCTTGTGAGAGAGAACCTAATCGAAGGCCCTCTCATGAGAGTAAAAAAGTCCGAGAACTTAGATAAGACCTGCCTTTTTCAAGGTCACGAAAGCACCATTTTTATTAATGGTTTTAAACGCTTTCGCAGAGGCCTTCACCTTCACGAATTTATCGAGCTCAGGAACCCAGACTCGCTTCGTCTGAAGATTGGGAGAAACTTTACGTTTCACCGTTTTAGTGACGTGACGACCGATACCGCCTTTTTTCTTAGCAAGACCGGAACGATGAATCTTACGTCCGACACGTACCTTGGAACCTCTGATGCTGCAAACTCTGGACATAATGGAAATTGGATTGGTGGACGCGGAGAGATAGGGAAATCTTCGCTAGGGTCAAGCGGATTCTTAAAATTCACTCAATGATTTTTCCCACTCTTGCTGAATGGCACATGCTATGATCCTTTAGAGCCATGCCGCAAGCAACTGTCATCGACTATCTCAAACAACTCGAAGGCCAAGGGGTCACTCACGTCGAAGTCGATGACCAGGCCCGGGAGATTCTACGGGAATTCTATCGCCGAGGCGCCGCAACCCCAGTTCAAACCAAACTTCCAGAAACAAGCACCCCTCCCGCTGAAATCTCGATCACCGGACAAACTCCAACGGAGCAAATCGCCTCCCTTGCGAAGCAGTGCGAACACTGGCCCGCGGCTAAAGCACTCGGCACCTTGCGCGAAACGATGGTATTTTCAACGGGATCCCCGGAGGCGGACATCATGCTCATCGGAGAAGCACCGGGCTATCAGGAAGAACGCCAAGGTCTCCCTTTCGTCGGACCAGCAGGACAGAAACTGGATGCCATCCTCAAGGCGATGGGCCTCTCCCGACCGGAAGTCTATCTTTCCAACGTCTGTAAATTCCGACCTGCGGTTAAAAATCAGACCACCGGGAACCGCAAACCATCTCCCGAGGAAATGGCGACGACTCTCCCCTTCCTCCGTGCTGAAATCGATATCATCAAACCGAAGGTCATCATCGCTCTCGGAGCCACCGCCGCCGAGGGACTCCTCAATTCCAATCAACCAGTCAGTAAACTGCGTGGAGAATGGCATCAATTTCAGGGCATCCCCCTCCGCGTCACATACCACCCTTCCTATCTGCTTCATCAAAAAGAAGGACTCGGCGAAAAGCGCAAAGTGTGGGAAGACATGCTCACGGTCATGGAAAAAATGAAATTACTCATTTCAGAAAAACAACGAGAATACTTTCTCCCAAAATCCTAATCTCTCCGCTCCGAAAGCCCCCCTCAGCCTCTCCAGCCCCGAGCGAACCACCATTCTCCCGGTGAAATGAGACCGAAAAATTCTCAAAATTAAGCGATAGTTCGCTCACTCATTTCGCGTTCCCTAACATCCTCGACGCGGAGCCTCTATTGAAACAATTTCTCCCTTTAAACATCGATCAACATCACAGTCATGAATCCCTTTCTCTCTCCTGATTTTAAAATCAACTGGTCCGCTCTCACTCCAGATCACATCGAAGCTGATGTCACCAAGGCCATCGCGCTCGGCAAAGCGAATATCGATGCCATCAAGACCATCTCTCCTGAAAAGGCGACCTACGAAAACACCTTCGGCGCCATCGAAAAGGCCACTGATGACCTCGATCGCGCTTGGGGACGGGTGAATCATCTCGACTCCGTCGCAAATTCCGACGCACTCCGAGAAGCACTCAATAAAATGCTTCCCATCGTCTCTGAATTCTCTTCCTCGATTTCCCTCGATGCAGACCTCTGGCGCGTCCTAAAATCTTTCGCCGAATCAGCCCCCACCCTCTCAGAGGTTCAACAGCGCTACCTCGATGAAACCGTGGCTGACTTCACCGCCGCTGGCGCTGATCTCGCACCCGATGCCAAAAAGCGCATGGCAGATCTCAACGCCGAGCTCGCTCAAGTAACTCAGAAATTCGGAGAAAACACACTCGATTCCACCAATGCTTGGGAGCTCTTTATCGATGACGAAGCCCGTCTTTCCGGCTTACCACAATCAGCAAAAGCAGCCGCTGCCGAAGATGCCAAATCCAAGGGCAAAGAAGGTCAATTCCGTTTCACTCAGCAGTTCCCCTCCATGTATCCCGTGATGCAATACGCCCATGATGAGGAGCTCCGCAAGCAAGTCTGGGAAGGCTCCACCACCATTGGCCACGGTGGAGAACATGACAACTCCGAGATCATCTGGCAGATCCTACGCCTCCGTCAGGAAAAAGCGCAACTTCTTGGCTTCTCGAACTTTGCCGACCTCACCCTCCAACGCCGGATGGCCCGCAACGGGAAGACCGCCCTCACCTTTACCGAAGATCTCCACACAAAAATTCTCACTCGCTTCCAACAAGACACCGCTGATCTTCAAGCATATAAAGCAGAACAAACCCACTCCGAACCCACTCCCCTAGAACCTTGGGAAACTGCATACTGGGCTGAAAAACGTCGTAAAGAACTCTACGACCTCGATGACGAAGCTCTCCGGCCATACTTCCCTGTCGAGCAGGTCATGAACGGCCTCTTCACGCTCACCTCTCGCCTATTCGGAATCGAAATCACCCCATGCGAAGCCGAAGCCTGGCACGAGGAAGTCAACTTCTACGAAATTCATGATCAGACCTCCGGCGACCACCTCGGCTCATTCTATGCCGACTGGCACCCACGCGAATCGAAACGTGGAGGCGCCTGGATGAACTATCTTGAAACAGGCTTCCCCTCCCCTCGTGAACCTCACCTGGGCCTGATCTGTGGGAATATGACCAAACCCACTGCCGACAAGCCTGCCCTCCTCACCCACAATGAAGTCGAAACCATTTTCCACGAATTCGGCCACCTCCTCCATCACCTCCTTTCCGAAGTTCCGCTCAAAGCACTCGCCGGCGTCAACGTCCCATGGGACTTCGTGGAGCTTCCCTCCCAAATTATGGAAAATTTCTGCTGGGATCGTGACGCGCTCAACTTCTTCGCCCGCCACCACCAGACTGGCGAACCCATCCCCGATGCCCTCTTTGAAAAAATGATCTCCGCTCGCAATTACATGTCCGCCTCAGGCTTCATGCGCCAACTCTCCCTCGGCAAGCTCGATCTCGAACTGCACCTGCAACTAGACAAATATCAGGGACGTGATCTCGATGAAGTGGATCGGGAAATCCTCGCTGATTATAAGGCCCCTTCCGCCTCTGAGACACCGTCGATCACTCGCCGCTTCGGGCACCTTTTCTCCTCGCCCGTAGGCTACGCCGCCGGATACTACTCCTATAAATGGGCCGAAGTCCTAGACGCCGACGCCTTCACCCGTTTCCGTAAAGAAGGAGTTCTCAATGAGGAAACTGGGCGCTCTTTCCGGAAGGAAATCCTTTCTCAAGGAAATTCCCGTCCAGTCGATGAATCATACCGCGCCTTTATGAACCGGGCCCCCGATCAAGACGCACTCCTAGAGCGCTCTGGCCTTCTCTAACCGAAGGCATTTTGAAAACAGGCTCCGTAAAAAACCGTCCTGTTTTTCTGAGTTGGATTACTTCTGGTGCTCCTGCGCCACGTGGCCTTGAGGCTGCTCTCCCGTCGCATAGCTTGCAGCTAACCAACCTGAGAGAAGAATGCCGCCTGTTAAAAGAATCAATTTGAGTTTCATTGTTATTGTAGTGTTTGTAGTGCTAACTATTCGTCAGAAAGCAGCAAAGATTAGAAAAGGCAAATATTTTATCGTTTGCTTAAAATAAAAGGTGTGCTCGTCGTCCCAAATCGATTGACCGCGCTCACCGCAATCGCATCCGGAACCCCACGAATCGTAAGAGAATTCCCCGCACTGACCCCTGCCAAAACCCAGCGATTGCCATAGCGCACTTGCACCGCGTAATTTTTGCACCCCCTTGATTTGCTCCAGCTGATTTGCGTCCCCCCTCGCCCAGCAGACGCTCGCACCGTAGGCGTCTGCGGTAGCTGGCGATCCAACCACGGCATAGGAGGAACGAGAGCCGGCTCTTGATAAAGGTTTTTCACAAGTAATTCATTCATGCCCCCGCGATTTTGTAAAATGGACTTCATACTCCAAAAAATATGCCCCACATAGTTTCGCCCAATTTTCCGAGTCAACCGCGCTTGATTCAGAATCTCACTCGCAGGGCGACCAGGATCCTCCGATGATTTAATACGTGAAGATGCGATTCCAGGCCACACTGGACGCTTTCCCTGTTGCCGCCACCACGTCAGGAGTCGAGTAAAGCTCTGCTCTGAATTGATCCGCCAATAAAGCTGGGGAGAAAGATAATCACACCACCCATTCCGAAGCCACTTCCGTGAATCCGCCGAAATATGCTTGTAAGAATCAATCCGCGCCGTCGTCCCCGCAGGAACTCCAGGACGCCAGATCCCAAAGGGACTGATCCCAACCCTCACCCAAGGTTTCACCTTTTTCACCGAAGCATACATCCGCTTCACAAAAGAATCGACCACGGCCCGCCGCTGCCCCGCTGTTTTTCCATCTGGAAATCGCTGCAATGCCACTCCCGCCTTATTCACATCAGGATAGGGATAAAAATAATCATCAATATGCACCCCATCCACATCATACCTCCTCGTCACATCCATAATCACGGATAGAGCACGCTGCTGAGTAAAGGTGCTGGATGGATCCATCCACTGAGAGCTCTTAAAATCACGGATCACTCGGCGATGAGTCTTCGTCACATGATTCCGAGATGCCGGGATCCCTCGATTTGGAAGAGCGCGAAAAGGATTAAACCACGCATGCACCTCGATCCCACGCGCATGCGCCTGCTCAATGCAATACTTTAATGGATCATAGCCAGGGGAACGACCCATTTTTCCACTCACCCAGTGGCTCCACGGCTCGTGACGAGAAGCATACACCGCATCCGCATTAGGACGCACCTGGAAAATGATGGCGTTCATCTTCATCAAGGCCATCTTATCGAGAATCCGGCGCATCTCAGCCTGTTGCGCTCCAACACTCAGCCCCCGACGACTCGGCCAATCAATATTGTAAACACAAGCGACCCA
>CALGLJ010000051.1 GCA_937930235.1 uncultured Verrucomicrobiales bacterium
CAGAAGAAAGAGGAGGAAGCTCCCGAGGAGCCACCGAAGCAGGAAGTTCTCCTGGAGGAGATCCGTGATCTTCTTAAGAAAGGGGCATAAAATTTTAGAACTCAATTTTTTTGAAAGGGGCCGGAGTGAATCCGGCCTCTTTTTTTATCTGGTTAATGTGCGCTGATCTCATGAGTTTTGGGGCATGAGTGAAATGCCGATGCTGACAACGCATGAAGAGGTGATGTTCTTTGATACAGACTGTGCCGGAGTGGTTCATAATCTTGCTTACCTTAGAATGATCGAGACCTGTCGGACCAAGTTGGCGGGGCTACTTGGGATGGATCTGGCAGGGATGGCAGAGACTCGGCTTTTCCCGGTAGTGGTGCGGACGGAAATTGATTATCGTCGACCGGCGAAGCTTGGAGATCACTTGGAGATTCACGGGTGTTTGGAAAGGGTCGAGCGGGCTCGCTTTTGGTGTGCTTTTGAAATGAAGGTGAAAGGGTCCGAAACAGTCTTGGTCTCCTGTCGTCAGGCTTTGGCGATGGTTCAAATGCCTTCAGGTCGTCCCCAGAGGCTCCCGGCAGATTGGAAAGAGAAGTGGCAGGGAGAATAAAGCTTTGCCCGGAGGGAGAAAGGTTCTAGGACTTTGTCTCACATGGCCAAGAAACCTGTAGTTCTCATTATACGCGACGGCTGGGGCGTCAATCCCGGGGGGAAAGAAACCGCGGAACAAGATGGCAATGCCGTTGAGCTCGCCCAGACTCCATTTCATGATCAAATGGCATCACAGTATCCCTGTGGGCTCATTTCTGCATCGGGGATGGATGTGGGTTTGCCTGATGGACAGATGGGGAATTCTGAAGTCGGGCATTTGAATCTCGGAGCAGGTCGGGTGGTCTATCAAGATCTGACTCGGATTAACAAATGTATCGCGGACCGAGAGCTCGGCCAAAATGCGGTCCTCCAAGACGCTTTTGCGCAGGCGAAGATTGAGGGGAAGCGCTTGCACTTGATTGGGCTCATTTCTGATGGCGGAGTACACAGCCATCAGGATCATCTCATCGAACTGACGAAAGAGGCGAAAGAAGCTGGAGTGAATGACATCATGGTGCATGCCATCACGGATGGGCGAGACACTTCACCCACGGGCGGGGCAGGTTACCTGAGCCATGTGGAAGACGGGCTTGCGCCGTATAATGCGAAGATTGCAACCGTGATTGGGCGTTACTATGCCATGGATCGTGATCGCCGTTGGGAGCGAACCAAGCTGGCATGGGATGCGATCGTCCATGGGGTCGGGCAGCCTACTGATATTCTAGCCAGTGAAGCGGTGGCGCAGTGTTATCAGAAAGATGAGACAGATGAATTCATGCAGCCGATGATTTTTTGCGAGCATGAGAGTCAGCGGATCAATGAGGGAGATGTGGTCCTCTTTTTCAACTTCCGGGCAGATCGTGCGCGTCAGCTTTCCGAAGTCTTTCTCACCGAAGGGTTTCATGAATTCGAAACGGGGAATATCCCCAAGGTGAATTATTATACCTTAACTGAGTACGATGAAAACTATACTTGTCCTATTGTCTTTGCCACTCAGACCCTAGAAATGGTTTTGGGTGAAGCCGTTGCCAAAGCAGGGAAGAACCAACTGCGTATTGCGGAAACGGAGAAATATCCTCACGTTTCCTATTTCTTTAATGGGGGGCTGGAGCAGACCTTTGAGGGAGAAGATCGGAAAGTGGTGCCTTCGCCGAAAGAGGTGGCGACGTATGATTTGAAACCAGAGATGAGTTCGGTGGCGGTGGAGGACTATGTTCTCGCGCATCTCAAGGACTATGACCTAGTGATCATTAATTTTGCCAATCCAGACATGGTGGGTCACACCGGAGTGGTGGAGGCGGCGGTGAAGGCGGTGGAGCGGATTGATGCCGCGACTCAAACGATTGTGGAAGAAACGCTCAAGCTCGGAGGGTCACTTCTGATTACGGCGGATCACGGGAATGCGGAATTCATGCGTAATGCGGATGGTTCTCCGCACACCGCGCATACCACGAATCTGGTTCACTGCTATTACGTTGGTCAGGAGGCCGAAGGTAAAAAGATGAATGATGGTATTCTGGCTGATATCGCGCCCACTCTGATTAAGCTGTTAGGGATCGAGAAGCCGGCTCAGATGACGGGGGAGAGCCTCATTTGTTAAAATCGGTTAAATTGGATTGGTGTGCCTATTTTGTTAGAACTGCTTTTGCGAGACGTTTGATGCCCTCTTGCGCGGTTTCGCTGCCTGGGTGGAGGTGTTTGGCTTGGTAGAACCAAGAGAGGGCGGAGCCGAGGTGGCCGTCAGATTCTTTTTCTTTTGCGCTTTCGATGGCTTGGGTGAACTCTGCGACGCGGGGAGCCATTTCGCGCATGCGTTGATTGAGCACGGGGTCGTCGGGGAAGCGTTCGGAGACATTGGTGAGCTCCTCCCAGGCGGCATACTGCTGGCCGAGCCGATCCATTTTTTCAGCACTCACCAGGGCGGTGTCGATGGTGCGGATATTTCCAACAACTTGTTCGAGTTGCGCTTTCCGGGTGGTATCATCATTCACGGCAGGGCCAAATTCGTAGACCCGTTTGACGACTTCGCGATAGTTTGATTCTGAGAAGAGACGGTCGAAGTCATTACGAGCTTGGGCGATGGTGCCTCCGGATTTCATGAGTTCGTCAAATTCAGCGAGCTTTGGATTTTGAGGCCAAGCTTCGGTGGCTTTACGAATTTCTTCGGCGGCTTTGTCATGGTCGCCCTGAATCATGAAGCTCTTTGCGGCAGTGATGGACATGTTACTGGCGCGGGTGAAGCCTGCGATGGCAGCTTCTGCTTTGGTCGCATCGAAGTCTTTGGCGGAGCTTTTGAGGGAGATGACCATTTCTTTGGCTTTCGCGTAATCTTTTGCTTGAATGGCGTTAAGGAGAACGTTTGAGCCTCGCACAAATTTTAAGACCTGACGTTTTTTCTGACGTGGAAGAGAAGCGATGGCGGGCATGAATTCGCCAACGATGTAAGATTCTGCGAGGCGTTTCGAGGCAGATTCTAGTTCTTCTTCAGCGACCAAGAATTTAAATGCTTCCACTCCTTTATCGATGTCACGAATGGCCTCATTTGCGAGGGAGTCGAGGGTGGATACGGTGGGGCTCACTCCTAGATTTTGGGTGAAGAGTTTGTGGACTTCAGATTTTTCATCGATGTATAGCTTTCCGTCACCATCGCGCCAGATGAGGTTGTAGAAGCGAGAGGCCATGATGACGTGTTGAAAGCGTCGCTGCATGAAGAGCTGAAACATCAAGGCTTGGTATTGGATCTTGGCGAGTTCGGTTTTGATTTCGGTCTTTGCCTGATGGCCTTTTTTAAATCCTTCGATTTCAAGGATGCGTCGGTTGTTATTGGCATATTTCTGCGAGGCGATGCCGTAGCCAGGAGCGGGAGTTTCCTGAGCTGTTGCTTGGTTTGAGTTTCCTCCTTCTCCAGTGCTCTGAGTGGTGCCCTGTTCGGTTTTTCGGTCGTGGCGGGCTTCCCAGTCATTGTCTTTGATGAGGCGCTTCTTTTCGTTCTCCATCGCGCTGATGAGGGCTCGGGTTCCCTTGACATCACGTTTGGCGAGCATTGCGGTGTAGATGGCATTGGCGAGAGAGTCACAGAGTTTGGCATCGCCGGGGTAGCTGGAAGCTCGGGGGAGGAGGTGAAATGCGTCGTAGAGTTTGGTTTGAGCTTTGTCTTTTTTATAAGGCGAAATGGTGTGGAGAATTTCAGCAATGGTCTTGCGGTATTCTACGGCGGCGGCATGACTTTCCTCGGGCTCATTGAGGTATTTTTCAAATCGAGCCTCCATGAGCCGATTATCACTGGAGGCCCAAGTTTGGCCATTAAAGGAGATGGGTTCGTTCGAAGGATTGTAAAAGGGGAGTTCATTTCCAAAGAGACCACCTTGTTGGGTCTGCTGAGGCTGCGTGCGAGTGACGGTGTCACGCCCGGTCGGAGCGGGGGCAGGTTGTTTCGGTGGTGGGGTGTAAACTTGTGCGGTCGCGGTGAGGGTAAGGGCGAGGATAAAGAAGGAGAGAGAGAATTTCATAAGACGGCGGGTTAAAGGGCTTTGACATCGTAGGCTACGGCGAGGCCGTCGCTATTAAAACGAATGAGGAAGGAGTAGTCTTGTTGGAGATTGAAATTGATTTTTTTCAGGTCACTGGGAATGAGAATGGGAAGGAAGCGAGACTTGCCTTGTTCTTCAATTTTGAGAGTGATCATTTGATTGTTCCCCTCATTCAGGCGGTCGATCAGCGTGCCGGAGGCTTGCACCTCATTGCCTACGAGGGCGTTTTGGTTTTCCATGTAGTGGCCGACATTGACTGTTTCTGCCTTGAAGCCTTCGGGCTCTCGGTTGAGGAACCAATAGCCCCCACCCAAGATGAGAATGATGATGACTCCGACGAGGAGAGCCTGACTGTTGACACCTGAACTTGCACGACGAGCCATAATTGATTGAAGAGTTTACTGCTGAAATTTGAGGGGTGAAAGATTTAATCCCACTGATGCCGGGAGATGCCAATCCAGCTCGCCAGAAGGCCAACAAGGATGTGAATGCCGAGGACAAAGAGGCAGATATTTGCCGAAGAGAGGGTTGTTTCGATGACGGTTTTGACAGCGGAGAAATGTTCTCCGGAGAGAGATTTGACGCTTCCAGACCACGCCCAGTAAGCAGAGATAAAGGGACGGGTGAATGTTTCAATATGGCCGGGCAGGGCAAGGACTGCGCCAGAAAGGGGAAGCTGGAAGCCGACTAAATAGACGGAGAGGAGAGAGGCTTGCTCGGCGGTGCGCATGAGGCTGGAAATGCCAAGGCAGATCGCCGTCATGGCGGCATTGACCATGATGAGAAAGGTAGCATGGCGAGCGAGCCCTCCATCGCCTTCGGGAAAGGGCCAGAAAAAATCGACAAAGTAAGCCATCCAGAGTGACTGGATTAAGACGAGGATTGTGAGGAAGGTGACCTTACTGGCGAGATATGCGAGAGGGCGGACTCCACCGAATTTTTCTTTTTCGAGGATGAGTCTTTCGCCCGCGATTTCTCGAGCGGCATTATTCGACCCCATGAGCGAGAGTAAGACGACTTGAAACATGATCATGCCCGAGACGGCAGAGCCTACCTTCAACTGGTCTTGTCGGACGGCGGCACTTTCTTTGATTTTGGCTTCGATGCGGTCGCTCGTTGCTTCTGAAAATTTCCGCATATTCGCATTGGCCTTTTCTGAGAAGAGAGTGACGAGGAGGGGGAAGCAGAGGAGAATGGCGAGTTGCAGAATCACTTGGCCTCGATCCCGGAAGAAAATGCGCCACCGCCGAGAGAGGAGGGTGTAGAATTGGCTGAAAAATCCGGGCGACTGAATGGGGGCGGCTTTAACTTCAACTTCATCGGATTGTGGCTCGACTTCTTCATTATTCTCGACGGGCTGTGAGCGCTCCAAAGAAGGAAGTTCAATTTTCCCTTCATTGACCATGCGGTCACGATTTTGAACCATCTTTTGATAATACGCCTCATTATGCTTGAGCCAGGCGAGGCGCCATTTTTCCGCTCCTTGTTTTGCCAGCTTGGGATAGACGAGTTCTGTATTTTCTACGGAAAAGTAGTGCGCAAGCCCTTCTGGAGGACCATGGTAGGTGACTTTGCCCTCATGCAAGACGAGGATGGAGTCATAGAGCTCAAGGTGAGCCAGAGAATGGGTGACAGAAAGTACGATGCGTCCTTCTTTTCGTGAAAGATCGTGAAGGAGGTGTACGATGTCGCGTTCAGATCGAGGGTCGAGCCCGCTGGTGACTTCGTCACAGAGAAGAAGGTGAGGATCAGATACGAGCTCCATGGCTAGTCCGAGACGGCGCATTTGTCCGCCGGAGAGAACGTTTACGGGGCGATCTGCGAGAGTGGCGAGGCCTGTTTTTTCTAGGACGTGGTCGATGCGGTGATCGAGATCCTCGACGTTCTTGGTCTTGACCCGGAGCTTTGTCGCCGTCTCGACGGATTCGTCCACCGTGAGTTGATCGTACGCGATGGAAAATTGCGGGACGTATCCGATTTCCCATGGTTCGAGATCACCTTCTTCAGAGAGGTTGCGGCCGTTCCACCAGAGGGATCCCGCGGATTCGGCATTGAGACCGGCGATGGTTTTGAGGAGAGTCGTTTTTCCGCAGCCAGATGGACCTACGATGGCCATGAAGTGACCACGCGGGATTTTCAGGCTAGCGCGGTCGACTAGGTGATGAGGTGCGCCATCCTTTTGGATGGTAAAGCAAACGTCTTGCAGTTCGAGCACGTGGAGCGATGGGCTGAGGTGGGTGTCAGTAAAACTAAGAAATAATTCCTTAGTTTCGAGATACAATGGCGCTTGTTGCAGGAAGAGTGAAGCGAGAAAGTGCGAACGAGAGGATAGGTTTAGAGAAAGACCAGAGAATGAGAGGGGAGAGGAAAGTGCTCATTCATTTTGGGGTGGGATTAAGGCTCGGAGCGTTAGCCAAAGATTTCGACTCTTGAGAAGAGGGGAGTGAGATCGAAAAGGCGGAGCATATCTGCATTTTTCAGGCGAATGCAGCCATGTGAGGCGGGCTGGCCGATGAGGTCTTCGGCGTGCGTGCCGTGGAAGTAGACGTAGCGGCGGTAGGTATTTGAATTCTCTGGGTCGAGTCCATCAAGCCAGAGAATGCGTGTCAGGATGGCGTCATCACTTTCTTCTCCCTGCCATACCTTGAGAGGCATTCGGCCTTTGAAGCTGGTGAAAAGGGGGGCGCCCTCTCCGATTCTTTCGCGAATCAGAAAGTGGCCGGTGGGTGTTTGGTATGAGCCTTCTGCAAAGCCAATCCCATTGGCGGCGGTGGAGACAGGTGCTTCAAAGAGGAGCTTTTCTTGGTGGAAAAGCTGGAGTGATTGTTTGGGGATCGAGACCTCGATCCGGCAGTTAGACTCCTCAGCCATCGGGGGAGCATAGGGCGGGTTCCGCAGGTTTGGCATCATCTTTTTCTGGTGCTTCCAGGGTGCGATTAGGCGCTTGAGGAGTCATTCCGAGTTTGTCGATGAGGGCGAGGTCTTTTTCAACCGCGGGGTTTTTGGCGGTGAGGAGTTTGTCTCCGTAGAAGATGGAGTTTGCGCCGGCTAGGAAGCAGAGTGTTTGTGCTTCTTCTGAGAGGTTTGTGCGTCCTGCCGAGAGGCGGACTTTTGCTTTTGGAATGGCAATGCGGGCGATGGCGATGATGCGAACGAGCTCGAAGACGTCGACTTTTTTTTCTTCCGCCAGCGGGGTGCCGGGCATGGGCATGAGGGAGTTGATGGGGACGGATTCGGGCTGAGGGTTAAATTCCGAGATCACTTCGAGCATTTTGAGGCGGTCTTCGGTATCTTCTCCGAGGCCGAGAATCCCTCCACAGCAGACAGACATTCCGGCATCCTGAGCATGGCGGATGGTGTTGAGGCGGTCTTGGAAGGTGTGGGTGGTGACGATGTTCGGGTAGTGTTCGGGGGAGGTGTCGATGTTGTGATTGTATGCGGTGACGCCGGCCTCTTTGAGTTTGGCTGCTTCACTGGGGCCGAGTTCGCCCAGGGTGACACAGACTTCCATGCCGAGTTCGGAGACTTCTTGGACGATGTCGAGCACTTGTTCAAAGCGTTTGGTGCCTTCCCGCACGCCGCGCCAGGCTGCCCCCATGCAAAAGCGGGTGGAGCCATTGTCTTTGGCGGCTTGCGCGCGTTCGACGATTTGGCATTTTTCCATGAGGCGCTCGGGTGCGACGCCCGAATTGTAGCGTGAGGATTGGGCGCAATATGAGCAGTCTTCAGAGCATCCGCCGGTTTTAATGGAGAGAAGGGTGCACAGTTGAATCTCGGCGGCAGGCCAGTGGGCTTCGTGGGTTTCGCGAGCTTTCCCGAGTAGGGTGAAGAGGGGAAGATCGTAGAGGTCCTTGAGGTCTTGATATTGCATGAGTCGTAGGAGAGAAAGTTAGCGGACCCAGGTGCCGTTCACATGGGGGAGTCGTCCTTTATTGAGGGAGACATAGTCAGTTTTACCACGGGCGCCGATGAGGGTGTGGCCGAGGGTTTTACGCCAGTATGCGCTCATGGATTCGCCGGTATGGCAGCCATAGCTTTGGCTGATGCAGTTTCGGTGGAAGATGGAACGGCGGATTTTTCCGAGTTCTTTTTCGTGAATCCAGGCTTGGCTCACGGCCATGACATCACTGCCGTAGTCGAGCATGAAGCAGTAGCGGTTCGAGTGACCAAAGTAATCAAAGGTGGTGACGGAGCCCGCAGGGTGGTTATTCATGGCGCGAATAGCGGCGGGGCCACTATTGACCCAGACGAGTTTGATGTTTCGTTTGGCTGCGTTTTCTCTGATCCACTGAGTGTAGGGTTTTTTATCTTCCCGTCCCCGGAGGACGTAGCCCGGTTTGTAGATGATCCAGGTGATTTTTGCGCTTTTATCATAAGCGCGGCGGATTTCTTCCGCTCGTAAGATGGAGGCATATTCAAAGTTAGCCCACCATTTGTCATGTTGATCTTTCTTTACGCGCAATTTTTCCCATCTGAGGGAAGCAGGGCCGCCACACAGGATAATGTGCTGACTCGCTGAAATTGGTAAGAGGGAGAGGGCTAGGAGCAATATGATTCGCTTCATGAGGGGAGATTGACGTGAGAAGTTCGTTGACGAAAGGCTAAAGACAGAGTGAGGAGCGAGTTTTGAAAAGAAAAACCCGGGCGCTCCGAAGAGCGACCGGGTGAAGTTGTTTAGAAATCAATGTGATTTAAGCAAAGCTTAGAGAGATTTCTTGAGGGTGGAAGAAGGTTTGAAGCCTACGGACTTAGATGCCGAGATCTTCATTGCTTCTCCAGTTTTAGGGTTACGGCCCATGCGAGCTGCGCGCTTTTTCACTTCAAAGGTTCCAAAACCGATGATTTGTACTTTTTTGTCCTTCTTCACGCCTTTGGCGATCGAATCAAGAACGGCAGCGACAGCGTCTTCAGCAGAACGCTTGGTTGCTTCTTTACCGAGGGCTTTCTGGACTGCTTCAATAAGTTCTCCTTTATTCATGGCAAGAGCATTCTCGGCTCATTGATTAGTTTGTAAAGCTAAAATAACGCTGTTTTTTCCCGTAGTTAAAGGGATTGACGATGCTGTATGTTTTATGCTGAACCCAGATTCATGAATTCTAAGGGGGGTAGCATCTGTTAGAAAATGTTAGATTCTAATCGATGATTGATTTGACGTGTTCGTTAGACTCTTACGGGAAGAATGGAAGCTGAAGAAAGAGAGGTGTTGGAACGTGCTCGCATGACCTTGGGTGCGGCGGCGGAGGCGCTCCCGCGTGCGGAGGATTTACAGGAGCTCCTCCAGCAAGTCGAAGATGCGCAGAACCGGGGATACTTCCTTCCCGGTGAGGATGATGATTTGCGCCAGGTCTATGCTTCTTATCTGGCGGTCAGGAGTAGCCTTTGGGAGGTGGTCTTGTCATTGCGATCTCTTTTGGGAAAGGAGTCGCGTTTGGAAATTTTTGGCGTGGCATTTTGTGGGGCGGCGATGCTGTTACGCAGTGCGAATTTTGTCATCGGTCTCGGTAAGGATCGGCCGATCATTCGCCGAAAGCTTGATGAGGCTGAGAGTCGCTACGGTCTCGAGTGGAAGAGCTATACTCGCATTTACCGGAGTGTGAGTTCGATCCGGTGGATGTGGCGCTATCAAGATGCGTTGCGCTTTTATGAGGCGAATCGTGAGGAAATTTTAGCGAGTCTGCGAGAGGTGGAGATGTCGCAGGTGGCTGATTGGTTGGAGGAGGAGGAGCCGTTTTTTGAGCGGGCGAGACGTCTGGCACTGAAAAGAAGACTGGCGTATCGGTGGTATTCATTCTGTCGCCGCCATGTCTCGGGATACCGGCAGGTGATGTTTGGGATTTTTCGTTTGGGAGGAAGTGCCATCGCCGAGATGAGGCAGCCTTTCATGAAGAAAAAGGGTGGGAAGCGAGTGACGGAGCAGGTGTTGGCAAAAGCACGTGAGCGAATGCAGCCGGGTGATGTCATTGTGACACGTCATGACGATGCGATGAGTAATTTGTTTTTACCGGGGTTTTGGCCGCACGCAGCTCTCTATTTGGGCGATGGGGAAACTTTGGAGGCGAAAAAAGATGGCGTGAAGTTTCGGGAACTCTCAGAGACTTTGGAGGTGGATGCGTTCCTTGTCCTCCGCTCTAATTTAGCTTCAGCTCACATTCAGGAAGCGTTGGCACGGGCGCGAACTCATGCGGGGAAGCTTTACGATTTTGTCTTTGATTTTAGTAAGTCTGATCGCCTGGTGTGTACGGAGGTGGTGTATCGAGGGTATGATGGGATTGCAGGAGTGTCCTTTAGCCTCATTCGTCAGAGTGGTCGCCATTGTTTACCGGCTGAGGAGTTAATTCGTCAGTCTCTTGCAGAAGGGTGGTTTTCGCCCCGGCTCTGCTATGGGGTGGAGGGGGATGATTTCTTTGAGAATGATGAGGCGCAGGCCGTGATTGAGAAGAGTCTCACTCTTCCTCCAGCGCGTTGAGGACCATCTCAACGGAGATGGACTGCATGCAACGGTGGTCGAGAGGGCATTTATCAAGGAGGCAGGGGCTACAGGGAACTTGCTCGCGGATGATCTTATGGGATTTTCCAAGAGGGCGTTTCCAGTGAGGTTCATTTGGCCCGAAGAGGACGATGCACTGCGTCCCCACGTGCGCTGCGAGGTGTGGGAGAGAGCCATCATTCCCAATGAGTGCTTCCGAGGTGCTCAGGAGCTCTAAGGTATCGGTGAGGTCTTCTTCAAAGACCTTAAACCGTCCGGTGAGTCTTTGAGCTAACTTCAGCGTGCGCCCATTTTTTCCAAAGGAGGGGATGAGGTAGAGATCATGAGTGCCATTATCAATGATGGCCTGTGCAATGATGGCGAACCGATCAATAGGCCATTCTGCGGAAGGACCAAAGTCGGAGCCGGGCACGATAATTACTCGTGGTTTTTCCGGTTGTTCTGGGCGCAGTGAGGGTTGGAAGTTTTCTGGAAGGAAGGCGTTGATGCCGAGCTTTTCGACAAAAAGGAGGTAGTCACGCACGCGGTGCTGGATAGGACCGACTTCAGTAATGATTTCTACTGGTTCGGTGATCCATTTACTGAGGGATTTGACGCTTGTTCCCAGCCTTTGTGAGATCTTGTTTTTAGCAAACGCCATGGTGGCGGGGGTCTCTTGCCAGGCGATGGAGCAATCAAAGGGGACTTGGCTGTCTTTAATAATTGAGGCCACCTTGCGGGCGGATGCCGAGCTGGGGTAGCTAATCACTTGATCGATTTCCGGAACCGTCTCCCATAAAGGCACGATATCTTCGGGCGAGACGATCACAAGAGTGCCCTGCGGCAAGGCGTTGCGAATGGCCCGGACCGCGGGCACTGAGAAGCAGGCCTCGGCAATTTCGGGAGGAGAGGCGATCGCAAGGTAGTCACCTTCGAGGCGAAGGGAAGAGTCATCAGGAGTGGTGGCAGCCTCTGGCATAGTGGGTGTGGCATTTGTCATAGCGATTCTTCTCCGTTCTGCGAAGAGTAAAGACACCGACTTTTCAGACTTCCATTGCTTTGAGCGGAAGGAAGGCTTCGGGACGATGGAAATCTGGTGCTCCTGGACTCGGAGCAGAGATGGTGAGGAAGCGTTGTTCTGGGGAGTTGAGAATGAAGCAAACATTTGCCGTGGCGTCATTGAGGTCCGGGAGTTCTGAAAGAGGAATCGAGGCCATGGCGCGCCAACCTGAAGCGGTTTCTTGCTGGATCGTCTTCACTCCTTTGAGGGCTCGAGGCTCTCCCCGAGCAGGGACTCGGGCTTTCTGGAAATGACAAGACCACCAAGCTCCAGATGGCGAGAGGTTCAACTCCAGATAGGATAAATCTTTTGAAGCAAGGAACAATTCCCCCACATCATACCGCCAGAGTTCCGCTTGATAGCGGCCCGATGTGCCTTCGGGGTGACTGAGGGCAGCTTTCTCACGCCCGATCAGGAAATGGAGGTGAGAATCAGAGACCGTGATCAGGTAGTGGGCCGGAGGGGAGATCTCGGTGCGATGCCAATCTTGAGTCAGAGGAATCCCCATTTTAGACAGATTGGCCCAGCTCGGTTGACCATCTAAAAAAAGGACTTTAACTGAGTGCTCGGTGTTCATGTAGATAGGACGTGTTCAGACAGATTTTTTTTTCATCAGCGTCGTTACGAAAAAACTCGCTTTACGAAGAAATTAAGGTAATCCAAAAGAAAGCATACAAAAATAATGAAACTCACACCGATAGAATATGTCGGAGCCCCTCCAGTTCGTAAAAAGAAGCGCAGTCCATTAGGGGGGTGGTTTCTGATCGTGTTTGCTCTGGGAATCGGAGGGATGTTTCTCAAGCCCTATATCTTAGACGCGCAGGCGGCGGAGGCCTCTCGAAGCAATGTGACCGCTGCGGTGGAAGCGCTCAGTCAGTCGGGAGGGATAGGAGATCGCCTTGCTGCGGCTGCTCTCAAGCGGACTCAGGCCAAGGTCACTTACGATAGTGCTTATTACAAAATTGATTTCCCCGGAGGAGACATCCCCGAAGATCGTGGGAAAGATGTCGACATCGTGATTCGGAGCTATCGTGCGATAGGGATTGATTTACAGCAAGTTCTGCACGAAGACATCGCGGCTCATTTCCTGAGTTACCCTCAGCTCTATGGAAATAAGGCGCCGGACGTAAATATTGATCATCGTCGCATCCCTAACTTACAGCGTTTTTTCACCCGTATGGGCGAGAGCTTACCGGTGACAACGCAAGCAGAGGACTATGCGGTGGGTGATCTTGTGGTATGGCGCTTGGTAGATGGCGCTCCTCATATCGGAGTGGTCGTGCCCGGCCCAGGGAATCGCAAGAATGAGAAGTGGGTGGTCCGCAATATTGGAAGCGGACCTCGCTGGGAAGATTGCCTCTTTGATTATAGCTTGATTGGGCATTACCGATACTTGAGGTAGTTTCCTTTTTTCGAAGACGAAACGGGCTCGCGAGATCGCTTCTCGACTCATGAAGCCTGTCTTTCTTTTGTTCTTCCTTCTGAGCCTCGCTGCGTGTGGGCAGAAAACGACCCAATCGCCAGCCAATACAAAAGCGCTCCAGCTCGTGCAAGCAGCGCGTTCTCAAATAGGAGTGACTACGAGCTATGATGGCTCTTATGTCGCGCTGGATTACCCAGGGGGAGACATCCCTCTGGAACGCGGAGTTTGCACCGATGTGGTGATCCGAGCATTACGGAAAATGGGGGCAGATCTCCAAAAACTCGTTCACGTTGACATGCGCGCTAATTTCCCAAAATACCCCAAACGTTGGGGACTCAAACGGCCTGACAAAAATATCGATCACCGCCGGGTGCCAAATTTGCAGACATTTATGAAACGTCGGGGGCTTTCGCTTCCGGTGACAAAGACCGCTTCTGATTACCGCGCAGGTGATTTCATGACCTGCCTAGTTTCGGGGAATCTCCCGCACATCGTGATCGTCTCTGATAAAAAGAATGACCGGGGTGAGCCTTTGATCATTCACAACATCGGATCGGGAACAGTGGAAGAGAGCGGATTATTTACCTACGAGATCACTGGCCATTATCGTTGGTTTAAGAACTAGCTTTTGTTGAAATCATTCGTTTAATAGAGAGAGATATGAACGATGAATTTACCAAAGATCTGTTAGATAGCCTGGGAAGTGACGTGGGAGAGAAACTTTCCGCCAAAAATGTGGTCACGCGTGAGCAAGCGGTGTCGGCCCTAGGTTCCCTCTCTCCGGTGATTTTGAGCAGTTTAAAAAGAAAGCAGCAAGATCTCGATTCCGATAGTTTTGAAGCGTTGTTAAGTAAAGCGAGCGCGAGTGAATCCGCCCTTGATGATCTCGATGATGTCCTGGACCCAGCAACCCCCAATGCTGGGATTGACGAAATTTTAGACCCGGAAGCTCAAGATCAGACCGTCATGGCGCTTTCAAAAAAACTCGGCCTCGGCGGTGGGGCCGTGAAAAAACTCCTTCCCATGCTGATTCCGGTGATTTTAGGCCAACTGATGAAAAAGGGGAAACAACAAGGCGGGGCGGGAGCATCTCGTAGCAGCGGCATCGGGGGAATTCTGGATCGCAATGGAGATGGGACCATGATTGATGACATCGCGGGGATGGTCCTCGGGGGGCAGAGTGGCGGGAAAGGAGGGATTTTGAAAATGATCCTTTCCATGATCTTTGGAAAAAAATGACCCTCAAAATCTCATGACCCGAATGCCTTGACCATGGTTTAGGCAAAATTGAGCTTCACAAATTGGGTTTGCCATATGCTGACTGGGACGCTAAAGCCGCCTCCCCGCGTTCTTGCGGATTATTGTCATGGAAAAGAAAAGTGATTTCGGACTGATTGGTCTGGCCGTTATGGGTCAGAACCTCGTGCTCAATGTGGAAAGCCGAGGCTTCCAGGTTTCGGTTTATAACCGCACCACCTCAAAGATGACTGAATTCATCGCAGAAAATCCTGGAAAGAACCTCGTGGGAGAAGAGACTTTAGAAGGCTTTGTCGAGTCTCTGGCGACTCCTCGTAAGATTCAGATCATGGTGCAGGCCGGACGTCCGGTGGACGCAGTCATCGAGTCTCTCATGCCACTGCTTGATCCTGGCGATATCATTATCGACGGTGGGAACTCGCTTTACACAGACACCGAGCGTCGCGATCAATACGTTGGCGAAGCAGGCTTCCGCTTCATTGGTGCTGGTGTTTCTGGCGGGGAAGAAGGAGCGCTCAAAGGGCCTTCCATCATGCCTGGCGGTCCTGAATCTACTTGGGAAGTCATGAAGCCAATTTTTGAGAGCATCTCGGCGAAAGTCGATGGCGAGCCATGCGTGGTTCACATCGGAGAAGGAGGGGCTGGTCACTTTGTAAAAATGGTTCACAACGGGATCGAATACGGTGACATGCAGCTCATCTGTGAGGCTTACAATATTTTTAAAGCAGCAGGTTTCTCAAACGAAGAACTCGCTGACATCTTTGCACAATGGAATGACGGCGATCTTGAGTCCTTCCTCATCGAGATTACCGCGAATATCTTTAAGCAAAAAGATCCAGAAACTGGACAGGATATTGTCGATCTCATCGTCGACAAGGCTGGCCAGAAAGGGACAGGGCGCTGGACTGTTATGGGCTCCGTTGAGCAGGCCGTGCCATTTTCCACCATTGCTGGATCTGTTGAAGCACGGATTCTTTCCTCCCTGCGGGATCAGCGTAAAGTCGCTTCTGGAATTCTTCAGGGACCGAGCAACTGGGATTTCAATCTCGAAATGAGTAAGGAAGACCTCGTGAAGAAAGTCCGCAATGCGCTCTACGCATCCAAGATCGTTTCATACGCTCAGGGTCTCGACCTCATCACGAAGGTCGGCGAGGATAAAGGCTGGAATCTGAACCTCGGCGAGATCGCTAAGATCTGGCGTGGAGGCTGTATCATCCGTGCCCGCTTCTTGAATCGCATCACCGAGGCCTACACCGCGGCTACCCCTCCGGCGAACCTCATGTTGGCAGACTTCTTCACCAAGATCCTCAACGAAGGACAACAGGACTGGCGTGAAGTGGTGGCTCTGGCGGCAACCAACGGAATCCCCGTTCCCTCCTTTGGCGGCTCACTTGCTTACTACGATGCCTATCGTGCCGAGCGTCTCCCCGCGAACCTCCTTCAGGCTCAGCGTGACTTCTTTGGTGCGCACACATATGAGCGGACTGATAAGCCGGAAGGCGAATTCTTCCACACCGAAGATTGGCCTGATCTCATCAGCTAATTTCCTAGGAAATTCAATTTTTCAAAAGGCGGTTCTACGAAAGTGGAACCGCCTTTTTGGGTGTGTGCCCTGAAGGGTGGCAAGTGGCTGAAAGATGAGGTGCATCTCGCGCTCACGCGGATGAGCAATTTCGACTTCGGCAAAGGCCGCCTCCGCGACCAGCCACGGCTTGGATCATGATCTGGACATCCATGAAGATGGAGGCTGATCACGTCACCACACCAGATCCAGATGGAGGCGGTGTTTTCAAACGCTTACTCTACAACCACCCCAATATGACGATTCCTGCGCCAAGCTGCGCCACCTCCCCCATCATAATATCATTGAAGATACAGGGATTGCTGGAATTTTTCTTAAAACATGCCTGGCACGAATGGCGCGAGCTTAAGCCAGATTTCGTTAGAAAATGGCCTGAAAAAAAAGACAGAAAGCTGGTTCGCTTACAGTCTATCAACGTGATTCAACAAACCTTGCTCACCAACTTTCCGTCCACGATCTTTGCCACTGCCAAGCGTAAAACTCAAGCCGCGATCCGAGCTGTGAGAGAAAAGGCAATGCGT
>CALGLJ010000052.1 GCA_937930235.1 uncultured Verrucomicrobiales bacterium
CAGATACTGTGCTGATGCTCCATCAGGAAAGCTGACCCCACGGTCCTCAAGAAGCTCTCTCATCCCTTTCCGTGCGGTAATTGTAGGAGCGCCGGAACCCGCATCATCTGCGAAGGGATCACCGCCACCGTCATCACCACCACCTCCACCACCGTCATCTAAGAAGCTCTGGAAGGTCGGAGGAACAGTCCAAGTACGAGTAATAATTTCATCTGTCTCGGTAGCATCCAGAGGAAGGAGAGTGACTGCATACTCATCGACTTTGTAGCGCAATTTGGCTTTGTCACAGATATACTGGAGAGCAACCTGCATTGGCACGTTCTTGAGGAACAGAGAATCAATCCGAGCACCCCCGGGATCTGAACTTGCTCCTAGGCCGCCTTCTGCGTCGAGACCGTCAACATCATCAACAGCTCCGGTCGCGCGTGGTTTGCGGACAACAAAGTTAATTCCTTTCAGGCTCTCATCGAGAGTTGTGGTGTCCAATTCGCGAGAACGAGCACGTAGAAAATCAATCGCTTCATCGACGGTCGCATCTGAAAAATCAATCAAAGGAATACGAATTGTCTGAAGTTTTTCGGTGATACTCTGGACGCCTTCATTAGGCCCAGTTCGATCATTGTCGATGAACACATCATCACCTATGGGCGGCACGGCAAGTTCCCAAGCGCGATCAACTTCCATGAGCATTTGCGCCCGAGTCTGATCGTAGGCTGCATTGTAGTAGCTCGACTTAATTGCGGCACATCTTTCCATCCAGCGGCGCGCTGCCTTGTTGTATGGATCGATGCGAAGGACATTCTTGAAATCATCTTCCGCCTTATCATAAAGACCCAGATTGTAATGTCCTTCTCCCTTGTAGAGGAGACGTCTGACTTTATCGACATTTTGGGTGTGCTCGTATGTTAGGGAAGGATTGGTCCGGATGGGGTCATCCAAATACTCTAACTGTTTTTTGACCGCCCAGTTATCAGGATCATTATCCTGCACTTCATTCAGTAAGCCGCGGGCTTCATCATATTTTCCGTTACGACGGTTCGTTTGTGCTAGTGCTACTGCACCATCGTTTAAGTGATTGGTAATCACTTCACGACGATGAGTGGTAGCCGTGCCGTAGGGAAGAGTATCGAGCGCAGCTCGGTATTTATCGACTGCGGACTTAAACTTGCCTTTCGCGTAAAACTCACGGCCTTCATTGAGAAGGGTATCAGCCTCGGCGACAGCAGCTTGACGGCGTATCAATTCTTGAGCGGGTAAGCTGCCCTGTCCATGAGATGCCATGGGCGTGACAGCAAGTGCAGCGATAGCAAGAACGGTGCGGTTGGTTAGGTGTGTCGGTCTTTTCTGCATGATCTTTTTGAATATTTGTAGATTTGTTGGGGATGTGGGAAGCTTTTTTTCGGATTCCTTCAAAATTAAGCTCTTTTTCCCTGTAGTTATAAGTAATTAAATTATCGAACGGGGACCTCAAGAGTCGCTTTTGAGCCGTCTTCTTTTGTGTATTCGACAATTACGACAGTCGGTTTCCGGTTTTCACCGCGTTTCACTTCGAGAAGTTTGTAAGTTTCGGTCTTCGCATCCACGGTGACAGAGAACGTGGTGTTTGTTTCCACCTTCATCACCTTATCTTCCTGTCCGAGAGCATTGAGTCGGAAGTGTACGATGTCATCATACCTCTGATTTTCGATCATCGCTTTGCCTTTCAAACGGAAGAGAAATTGATACCGCTTTCCTTTTTTGTTTTCTTTCAGGTCTTCCACGATGGCGAATTTTTCCTTCTTTTTGAGGCCGCCGCGTGTCTCTATTTCTCGCTCATCAATTTCGAGAAGTTTGAAGCGATTTTTGAAAGCTCCTTTCTTAAAAAACAATCCTCCTACCCCGAGATTATCGGTCGCCTTCATCTTATTACTGATTCGCTTGCCACTCGAATCAATCATTTCGAGCTTAAATTGCACATCATTGTTCCCAAAGGCGGAATTTAAAATGCCCACCCAAGTGGTCGTTTCGATTTTATTGACCTCTAATTTATGAACGAGAGCAGGATAGCTCTTAGCATTAGCGGGATCCGTTTCTGCGTCATGCTCCTCCAAATTCGTGTATCCATCGCCATCGTGATCACGATCAGGAGAATCATCAAATCCAGGATCGATCCCATTCTTCACCCACCAGATATTCTCAATCGGGGCATGCACCGGAGGCTCTTCGAGAAGATCAATCGCGGCGTTCAAATTATCTTTACTCACAAAAAGATCGACGCTGGTGAGTAAGTTCAACACACGTCCATCAATTTTAGCTGGGCTCCATGCTTCCGCAGCTTTGACCGAGAGAGTCGCCTCTTTCGCCTCTTCTAATCCCGATACTCCGGTGTCGTTTTTGGCCGGAGTTTTGGTGAATTCGAGTTCTTCTTTTGTTTGATTCAAAGAAGAAAATCCAAGATAGGCGAGACCAGCGAGAACGAGAGCACCTCCTCCAAGAGCGGCGATGTGATAATTTTTTGACATCCAAGACATAAATTTAATTGGGTTAGTAGGTTACTTCACTTCGGGGAACTGAGCGCTTTTCTCAAAAAGCATGAGGTCGGCACGGATCATCACGCTCAGATCTTCCCCACCTGCTACGCGCTCTAGACTACGTTCGCCTGACGGGCTTGCGACCTCTTCCGAATCTGTTTTCACATCTTCTACAGGTTCCTCATTATCAAAAATGCTGCCATCATCATCGCTCTCATCAGACGCTTCTTCCTCTAAACTGCCAATTTCAAGCTTCCGATTACTCGGAATGTTTCCTGGGTTTTTGACGGCGAGAGCGCGGGTAAGAATAAAGTATTTCTCACCATTCGCTATGCGAGAGAGGACGTCTCGCACTGCGGCTTCTTTCCCACGAAAGGTCAATTCAAATGGAAGTTTTTTACCCACTTGAGGCAGAGCTGGTTTTCTTGCTCTATTTTTGCCTCTCGCTGGCTTGGATGGCTTCGCACCACCCCAATCTTCGCCACGTTCTGGAGGGAGTTCAGCACGAACAAAATTACTCACTTCACTAATTCCGGCAGCAGCCAGCTCTCTGAAGAGCCAATCGAATGCTTCGAGTTGGTAATTGAGAATTCCTGTGGCTTTACTGTTTGGAGTCTCGACCTTGTATCGCTCAAATCCCATATGGAAATCTTCGTCTAGAAAGATTTTCTCACCATAGAGTTCCCGGATTGCTTTTTCTGTTTTCTCAAATCGGCTGGAAAATTCAGCAACCGGAATGTCATCAATCGCAGCTGGAGCATAGGCTAAGAGAGATTCTTGTAACTCTGTCGCAGAAGCGATGAGTTCTTTGAGGTTTTCCTTTTTTTGGCGGACATTTTCCGGATTGGGAAATGGATCCATTTTCCGCTTTTTGGTCAGATCTAGCTTCGTTTGCTCGATCTCTGCTAAGAGTTCCTCTTTTTTTCCTTTTTGGGAAATCCCAAAAGCCAAGAGGAGGCCAGCGAGAAGAATGGTGATCGCGATGAGACCTCCGAGAAATTTATTTTCTTTGAACCAAGTCATAGTTTCTTGTGATGGGCGTCGTAGTTTTACGTATGGTGAAGGGGCAGATTACTTAAGGTCGATTTTCTTCTTGAGAGGGATGATCAACTCGAAGGGGGCCGCAAAAAATCCTGTTTGCGGAGCAGTCTCAATTTTCTTGATGATCGTGGAATCATCGAGCGCGATATTCTCGACTTTCCTCTTATCTATCTGCTTCGGGAATTCAAAGCTGAGTAGCTCAGACGAGCGAAGGGAGTTAATCCCTTTGTAAACATTCTGCGAATCCTTTCTCCAGAGTCCCTTGATCAAGACAGAGTCTATCTGAATATCTTCCGTCGGTTTGATTTTGAAAGAACTCTTCCCGTAAGAAGTGGTGTGAAATCCTTCATCAATGAGCGCCTTGGTCTCGATATCTCCTTCTAGGCTATATCCATAACGTGGCTCAATTTCGGTAATCCAAGTCTGCGTAGAGGTGAATCTCTCTGAGATGTCATTGAAGAGATCGACATACTGCATTCTGCCATTCTCAACGGTCAGATACGCATTCAACAAGGAGTTGGTGGCCGCTTCTTTCTTGTTGATCTTCTGCAACTGAGCCGCCGGCGCATTGAGAGCTGCTTGCTCGTCGGCCAGTTCACCGTCGATAAACTTTTGCGTTTTGGAGGCGGCCATTGCTTGGAACCCTGCCCAAGCACCGATGCCGGCGAGGAGCAAAGCAGAAGCTGCAATCAGAGCAGGCTTACGACGTGTGATATCGCGCTGAGCCTGCACTTTGTCAGGCACTAGATCAATATTCACCGCTGCTTTGTCTGTCGCCCGCAGGCCAAGGCCCACGAGTTCACCCAATTGGTGAGCTTCTCCCTGAAGCGAGTCCACATTGACTGCTTTACCAATCGAAACTCGCTGCATGGGATTGAAAAACTCCACCGGGAGGTTGAGCTTCTCTTCCAGAAATTCTTTCATGTAAGGAAGGCTCGCAGAACCCCCTCCGAGAAGAACTTTCTGTGGAGCAGAACCACCGTGCTGGCTTCGGAAGAGCGTGGTGGTCCGCTGAATCTCAGCGGTGAGTCGATTGAGACTATTCCGGATGACTGTTCCGAGCGCCGCGGTAGACTCATCAAGCTGGCTGGCATGGCCACCCTGCAGAGTCACCAAGCCGCTGGTGAGTTTTACATTTTCGGCCTCGGCGAAGGACATATTGTAATCCTTGGCAATGGCACTCGTTAAGAAAGCTCCCCCAATATTGATACTGCGGGTAAAGAATTTTTCACCTTCTGCATAAATGAGATTGGTTGTTTTAGCCCCAATATCCAAAAGAAGAGTAGGCGTCGTAAGATCAGGATAATTATAGCGCAGTGAATTATAAAGAGCCGTAGGAGCGGCATCAACAAGGCGAGTTCCTAATCCCGTCTCCGAAACGGTTTCATTCAAGTCATTCAGTGAGTCTGACTTGATCGCCACCAGAATCACCTCGGTTTCAATGCCTCCTCCTTTGAGGCTCTCCCAATCCCAAATGACCTCATCAATGGGGAAGGGAACATTTTGCTGCGCTTCAAAACGCACCAACTCATCGACATTCTCATCATCGAGTGGTGGTAATTTCACAAAACGGATAATGACAGATTGGCCGGAAAGTGAATAAGCCGCTTTTTGGCTTCCCACCTTGAGCCCCTTAGCCAGCTCCTTAATGGCAAGCTGAACTTGCGGAACACGTGCGGCTTCGGCGGCGGGGTCTGCGAGAATACTAGTAGCCCCGTAAGACTTCAATACGAGTCCCCCTTTAGCAGAGGTAAACTCACCCATAGAAATTCGTTGGGAACCGATGTTAAGTGCGATGATCGACTGTGATTCAGCCATAGTATGTTGGTTTAGTAGAGAGATTGAGATTCTCTTCCCGAGAAGAGAACTGTGATAGGCATCTTAAAAAGCGCCTGCTTGAGAGTTTTTCGTTTATTTTTCCTTGGCGATCTCAGCGTAGCGATCGTACCAGTAAAGTTTGAAAGGAGTTTCGTCTTTATTTAAAAGAGGAAATTTGGTCGTTGCCGTCACGCTCTTCGAAGTTTTCGTCCACCAACCTTCTCTTTCCCCATGGCTAAAGGAGCCCCCACGCGCCATTTTTCCATCAAAATGAATCTCTCCTCCAATTGCCTTGAGATCACTCTTGGAGGCAGAATCTTTCCCCGTGATGCGCTTTAAGGTATTAGGAGAAAGGTACACCGAAGCGTAAATATCTTCGTTCATTGGAATGTTGACATGCTTTACCGTTTTCTCGATGCGGTAGTTCTTACGATCTTGGCCTTTCACAACGAGGAACCACTTGACGTCTATCGAGTCCACGTAGCCATCTTTTGGCTCAGGCAAGACTTTATCTATTCTGAATTTCACTTCCACTTCGAGCCAATCTTTCTGCCGAAAACTCTTATTCTTGGTGCCACCTAGCTCAGGCGATGGAAGATCATCGAATTTCGGGCTATCGACCGAAACTTTAGCGCCCGTAGTTTGAGCCGAAGCAGTTGTGATGAGGGCGGCAGATAGGACTATCGCGGCGACAGAATGAAGGAATTTAAAAGAAGACATACTCAGGAACAAGTGAAGATTTCAGGGAAACTAGAAAATTGAACATAGGGACGGCTAGCAAAAACGGACGAAAGCTTGAATATTTTCGATATTGACACGTTCTGGCGATTCTCGACACGAAGCGCTTTGACAAAAGGCACCCATTGGACCCAAGTTGACTTCAATGAAGGAAGTGACTCCACTCCACCAAATCCTCGAGCATTCACAAGCACTCACGGTCGCCGCTATTGCCTGTCAAACCGGCCTGACCACAGCTTCGAATGAGCTGCAAAAGGCATGTGACATCGTCGAACTCAGGCTCGACAGCCTGGGATGGGAACAAGATGTCACCACCTTCGCCTCCCAATGCCCCCTCCCCCTACTCGTGACCGCCCGAGGCTCTCAGGAAGGAGGAGCCAACGAACTGACGATCGCGCAGCGTAAACTCGCTTATCAAACCCTGTTACCCTACGCCTCTCTCATCGATATCGAACTCAGAGATTTCCCTCATTTCATCGAGATTCTCGAAGAGGCGCGGGCAAACAAAGTCATCATCGTCGGCTCTTTCCACCATTTTGAAAAGACCCCAGCGCTTGATGAACTTCTCGAAAAAATGACCGTGCTGGCAGATATTCATAAATTTGCCCTGCAGACAAACGATCATCGTGATTTGGGCATCCTGCTGGAACTCCTAGAAACCGAATCTCTCGTCTCCGTGATGGGGATGGGGCCACTAGGAAGTGCAGCTCGCCCCCTCATGGGGAAAGCAGGGTCAATTCTGAACTACGGATTTCTCGGAGACACCCCCACTGCTCCCGGACAATGGCCTGCCGAATTACTCAAAAGAACTTTGGAAATTTAATGAGCGGAATGCGTGAGAGGAGTTTCGTGATGGAGAAAGTTTGCCGCAAGGGAATGTGAACGTTAACTTAGCGCCAAGTTGAATCTTCCTAACACCATCACCTTTGGCCGCTTGGTCTTGACTGCGATCTTCATCGGAGCAGTCACCATAGGAGGCACCGCAGCTTATATTGTCGGCTTGATCGTTTTCATTTTGGCGGCGATCTCAGATTGGCTTGATGGGTATTTAGCCCGAAAAATGAATTTGGTGACGTCACTCGGAAAGTTGATGGACCCACTTGCTGATAAGATTTTAGTGGCCTCCGCCTTTATCTTTTTTACGAGTCAGGCACTCTGCCCCGTTTGGGTAACGGCAGTGATTATTGGCAGAGAGTTTTTAGTTACGGGATTGCGGCAGATTGCGGTAGAAAAAGGGGTTGTGATCGCTGCCGATCGTCTGGGAAAATGGAAGACGACTTTCCAACTGGCGTTTGGAATCACCTGCATGGTCCGATTGATCGAGGTGGACTGGAATATATTACGCGGACTGAGCGGAATGTTATTACCGATATTCCTCTGGGGATCATTGATTCTAACCATTCTCTCAGGTGTGAACTACCTCGTGAGTGGAAAGAAACTGTTAGAAGACTAACCTAAAATCCGCAATTGCACGCAACCAAGCCTGAAGTCTGCAGCAGGAGTAAATGACGTGAGAAGAGGCGCTCCTTTG
>CALGLJ010000053.1 GCA_937930235.1 uncultured Verrucomicrobiales bacterium
GCGTTAAAGACAAAGCTGAAAAAAGCCACCCAGGAACAAGGGCAACAAAGCGCGATTCAAAAAGCACTCACCAAAGCGACCCTCCAGCAGGAACAGCTCCAGCAGGAAGCGAAAACACTGCAGAATGAAGCTGAAAAAACAGCGCGCGATTGGAAAAGCATTTGCGAGAAACTGGATCTTCCGGATGCGCAATCTCCAGAATTCACTCTGAATTTCGTAGCGGACCGACGCCTTGCGGCAGAGTTGCAATCACAAGTGCAAGATTATGAAATCCGTCTCAAAGGGCTCGCCACTCGCTGCGAGATAGAGCCGGTAGAAAGCGAACTCTGGGCCCTGTTCAATGAGGCGAAACGAAATGAAAGCGCATGGAAGACTCTCACCGGACGCATCGAATCTTTGCAACAAGATCTCCCTGATCTTGAGCTGAAGAGTGAGAATGAAAATGCACAATTCAATGCCCTCACAAAGGGAATTCAAGGCGACCTTGAAGAAGTCATCGTGGAGATTGAAATGCGCCAAAAATTGACCGCGCAACAAGAACACAAGAAAGAAACTCTTCGTACCCTCTCCGGGCGAATGTCTTTAGAGGATTTTCTCATCGAGCTAGAAAAACAAGATGCCGAGAAGCTGAGAGAAGAGGAGCAATCGCTCAGCGAAAAAGGGGAAGCCCTCCAGCGAGAACGAGACGAAGCAAAGTCGCTCCGCGATGAACTCCTGAATCAAGAGACTGAATATCTGCAAGCGAGTGACCTCGCCGCCGCGCATCAGCAGACGGCGCAAAGCGCTCTCGCCACTGTCCTTTCAGATACCGAACGCTTTATGAAGCTCCACTATGCCATTGATTTCCTCAAGCAGCAGGTGGAAGACTATCGGCAGAAAACCCAAGGTCCAATGATCGAGAAGACCTCTCACTTTTTCCAAACACTCACGAGTGGCCATTTCCAAAAAGTAGCGGCTCAGCTCGATGAGAAAGGAACTCCCCAGCTTCTGGCGATCCGTGCGAATGGGGAAAGGGTGCGCCCGACGGGGCTCTCAGAAGGAACGGCAGATCAACTGTATCTCTCCCTCCGCCTCGCCGCGATTGATCTCCATTTAGAAAATCATCCCGCCATCCCTCTCATCCTCGATGATCTCTTAATGACCTTTGATGATGAAAGATGTCGCGCGCTCTTCCCTGTCTTAGAAGAAATGAGCCGGAAAACCCAGATCTTGATTTTCACGCACCATTCCCATTTGAAGGAATTGGCTGAAAAAACGACAGATTCGCTGCATTATCACGAACTCAAGCAGGCGTGATCTTTCAGCCTTGTCGTGTCGGCTGCTTTTCTTCAGCTTATCTGCGTAATGCGACACTTGATTCCTCTTTATAGTCTTCTGGCATTTTTACTCTGTGGTCTGACGTGGGCCAATGAGGAACCTTCGGCGAATGCGGCGGAACCAGTGAAAGAAGAGAATCGAGGGTTCTGGGGAACCTTGGACCACACCATTGAGCAGTCATTCAAACCGGTGTCAGCGTTTGTGACCAGCGTGGTGTTTTACGAGGTCCCCGTCACGCAAGATGCGGAAGGCGCTCCGGTGAAGATGCCTCTGGTATTAGCTTGGTTAGGAATCGCGGCGGTCGTCCTGACGGTCTACTTTAAGTTTCTCAATTTCCGCTCATGGAAGCTCGCATTCCATACTATCAGGGGGCGATACAGTCGAGATGATGATCCGGGAGAGATTACCCATTTTCAAGCTCTGACGGCGGCAGTTTCCGGCACTGTTGGTCTGGGGAATATCGCGGGGGTGGCCACTGCCATTAGCCTCGGAGGGCCAGGCGCCACATTCTGGATGATCATTATGGGATTTTTCGGCATGGCCTCAAAGTTTTGCGAATGCACCCTGGGGGTGAAATACCGGACGATCGAAAACGGGAAAGTCTATGGAGGCCCGATGCAATATCTCACCAAAGGACTGGGAGAAATGGGCTTAAAGCCCGTTGGCGTGATGTTAGCCGCTTTCTTCTCCCTGATGTGTATTGGAGGATCATTTGGCGGAGGAAACATGTATCAGGCCAATCAAGCCTGCCAACAGCTCATCACTGTCACCGGAGGACAGTCTTCGTTTTTTGCTGAATATCAGTGGTTATTTGGTCTCTTCATGGCGATTGCGGTCGGCCTTGTGATCATCGGTGGGATTAAAAGTATCGCGACGACTACCGCGATGCTCGTCCCCTTCATGTGCGGGACGTATATGTTCGCGGGACTGGTAGTGATTTTGGTGAATTTTAGTGAAGTCGGCAATGCCTTCACTCTCATTTTCCAAGGAGCATTTGCGCCGACTGCGATTGGCGGTGGCATTGTGGGAGTTTTAATTCAGGGGATTCAACGGGCGGCCTTCTCGAATGAGGCGGGGATTGGTTCCGCTCCGATTGCTCACTCTGCTGCGAAAACCTCCCATCCTGCCAGTGAAGGGATTGTCGCGTTACTCGAACCGTTTATCGATACCGTCCTCGTCTGCACCACGACGGCTTTGGTCATTATCATGTCGGGGACATATGCTGATGGCACCCTAGAAGGAGTTGGTGTGACCTCGGCGGCTTTTGAGAAAACAATCAGTTGGTTCCCATACCTCCTTGCCCTTGCCGTGATTTTATTTGCCTTTTCAACGATGGTTTCTTGGTCCTACTACGGTCTACAAGCGTGGGCTCACTTTTTCGGCAAAGGGAAAGGAGCTGAGCTGACTTATAAATTGATCTTCTGCTGCTTTGTCGTGGTTGGTTCTGCAGTGGGCTTGAAAAGCGTGAATAATTTCTCCGATGCCATGATTTTCGCCATGTCGATTCCCAATGTCATTGCGATGTATCTCCTGATGCCAAAAGTCAAAGAAGAGTATGCCCGCTTTATCGCTCATACCAAAAATCACTAAATGGCGCGCAAGTATCAGCTAAAAAAAGAAGTCCAGACTGGGACTTCCGGAATCGATTATGCGAAGGAGCTCAATGAGCAACAGTATGCGGCGGTAAGTTCTCAACCCGGACCGGCTTTGGTGATCGCAGGAGCAGGTTCAGGGAAAACTCGGACACTCACGTATCGGGTCGCTTATCTTCTGGATCAAGGGATTGATCCCAAGAACATCCTGTTACTGACCTTCACCAATAAGGCGGCCCGCGAAATGGTGGATCGGGTGAGGGAGTTGGTTCCACGCGATTTAAGCGAACTTTGGGCCGGGACCTTTCACTCAATTGGGAGTCGTATTTTACGGAGACATGCCGAAGAGATGGGCCTGACCCGCTCCTTCTCGATCATGGATCGAGATGATCAAAAATCGCTCATTAAAACCGTCATCGCTTCATGTGATATTGATACGAAACAGCGGCGTTTTCCCAAGGCCGATGTTCTAATTTCCATCTTCTCCCTTATCGAGAATACGGGAATCACTTTGGAGGAACTTTTGGAAACCCGTTACCCTTATTTTGAGGAATGGGTGGAAGAAATCTCGCAAGTTGCGGCAGGGTATCAGGCGAAAAAAATGGATACCAACTGTGTCGATTTCGATGACTTGCTCATCTTGCCGCTGAAGTTGTTTCAGAAGAATCAGGAACTCTGTTCACTGTATCAAAAGCGGTTTCAATTTGTCCTCGTCGACGAATATCAGGATACCAACCGAGTGCAGAGTGAGTTGATTGATATTTTGGCTCGTCCCCAACTCTCCGTCATGGTCGTTGGAGATGATGCTCAGTCCATCTATTCCTGGCGCGGCGCGGATATGGACCACATCTTGTCATTTCCTAAACGCTATGATGGCGCTCAGGTTTATAAGATCGAAACCAATTACCGCAGCGTGCCCGAGGTTCTTAACCTCTCAAATGCGGCGATCCGAGCAAACCGAAAGCAGTTCACCAAAACTCTCAATGCCGCTCGGCCCGGAGGCTCGATGATTCCCGCACTGATCCCCTTGGAGGATCCCCGCAAGCAAGCAGACTTCATCGCGCAACGCATCCTAGAGCTGAGAGAGGAAGGAGTTCAGATGGAAGAGATGGCCGTCCTCTACCGGGCTCATCATCAGAGTCTCGAAATCCAAATGGAACTCACCTCGCGAGGAATTCCATTTGAAATCACCAGCGGACTGCGCTTCTTCGAACAACAACACATCAAAGATGTCGCTGCTTTTCTACGCTTTGCGGTGAACCGGAGAGATGAAGTGAGCTTCAAGCGATTCTGCCTTATGTTGCCTGGCATCGGAGGGGTCTCGGCAGATAAACTCTGGCGCGAATGGTTAAAGACCGGCTTGGCCAAAGAAGAGAAACCGCCGGAACTCTTTTCCCAAGTGATGCACCAGTTCAAGGTCCCCAAAAAGGCGGCCAAGGACTGGGAGCAGTTATGCTACGTCCTGGATGAAATGGTCATGGGAGGAGGCGAGTTTTCCCGCCCAGCGGATATGATTACCAGTGTGCTCGAAGGAGTGTATCGGGAATATATGCAGCAAAGCTTTGATAACTTTGAGAACCGGCAACAAGACATCGAACAGCTCATTCTTTATGCGGAGGGATTTGATGACATTCTTGAACTGTTAGAACAACTTTCTCTCATGAGTTCAGTGGATGGTGATCCTTCTGGCAGTAAGGCTGAACGCGATGATGAAAAGGTCACTCTTTCATCGATCCACCAAGCAAAAGGGCTAGAGTGGAAAGCGGTTTTTTTGATTTGGCTTACGGATGGGATGTTTCCGAACGGGCGCATCCTCGAAGCAGATGATGAGGATATGTTAGAAGAGGAACGACGTCTTTTCTATGTCGCTCTCACCCGAGCAAAAAACGAACTTTATCTGACATATCCCCAAATCAATCCTAAGAGTTACACCGGTGATGTCATCCAACGGCCTTCGCGTTTTCTCGACGAATGCCCATCAGAAATGATGGAGCTATGGGAAGTGACTCCAAGCTGGTAAACTTCCCACACCTTGTCTTGGCTGAACTATTTTTTGAATCACCTGAAAAGCTCCTCATTTGTCCCGCTGCAGGAGCCATGCTGCTGTAGTTGCATAGACTGGAACATCTGTGATTAAGACATTGGCGTGGTTCGCGCCGGGTACGGAGAGGTAACTTTTTTGAGTTTGAAGCGCATCAAAGAGTTCATGGCTGCGGCTTTCAGGGATGAGTTCATCATGCGTTCCGTGGACAATGAGAGTGGGACAAGTGATTTCTGGAGCTTGATCAATGGGACGGACTTTGGATAGATCGGGGCCATTGCGAATCGAGATGATTTTTCTTAGGATCGGCAAGATGACCGGAGCAGCGGGGCCGACTTTCGTTCGGAGACGGCCTTCGATGATGCTTTCGAGTTCGTCAAAAGTCGAGATGATGACGAGACGGTGCCAGAGCTGAGTATCGGTGGCAGCAGAATGAATCGCAAAGCTCCCACCCATCGACATACCCCAGAGAGACTTGGGAAGATGCTCGAGTTGAAGGGAGATCGCGGCTTCACGAGCCAGTTCTCCAGGGAGCTTTTTTTCAAAATCACTTGATCCGTAATGAAGAGTATCGAGGGTGCTCTCGCCATGATTGGATAAATTAGGAATGAGGCAGACCAAGCCGACAGCGCAGTAACGCTCTGCAATAGGGAGGAGCAATTCTTTACAGCCGCTCCGTCCATGCAGGAGAACAAGAAGTCCGGTCTCGGTCCCGTAAGGTGGGAGAGAGATACCCTGTGCCTGCAATTCCTGTCTGATTTTTTGGCCTCGATCTTGAAGCGGTTGATCAGGAGCTGGTCTTACAATGAGAGTGGGGACTTTTCCTGCGAGAAAAGACCGTTTCTCGATTACGATGGCGTGGTCTTCGGAAGGATCGAAATAGTGAGAATGGCTTTTGCTCAAACGCGCGGTGGGAGGATGAATAATCTTCCCCGCGACGCTCCAGATGATGATGAGAAAAAGAGTCGAGAAAATCAGGCCGATCAGCATCAGGAGTTTGAACGGTCGTTTGATTTTCATCAACATGTGAAGCGAATTGAAAAAACATTAATAGCCGAGCCAAGGCCCGAGCCATTTCTCGACTTCATCCACCGTCATTTTTTTCCGTTTGGCGTAATCTTCGATCTGGTCTTTTTGGAGATCATTGATCTGGAAATAGTGAGAGTCTGGATGGGAGAAATAGATTCCGCACACGGCGGAGCCGGGGTGCATGGCGCAGGATTCCGTCAGGGTGACCTCGATGGCTTCGGGAGCGCCTACGAGATCAAAGAGAAGAGGCTTCTCGGTATGATCTGGTTGAGAGGGGTATCCAGGCGCGGGGCGAATCCCTTGGTATTTTTCATGAATGAGCTCGGTCTTGGTGAGCTGTCCTACGCGCTCGATGCCCCATTCCACCCGAGCCCGGTGATGGAGGAGTTCGGCGAAGGCTTCTGCGAAACGATCTGCGAGTGCCTGAACCATGAGCGCTTCATCGATATTGTTCTGTTCGCGTAATTCTGCGGCCCATTCATCGGCTCCGTGGATTCCGACGACAAAGCCCCCAAGGTGATCACCGTGAGATTTCTTTGGCGAGATGTAATCGCTGAGGGCAAAGTTTGCTTTTCCAGTCGCCTTCTTCTGCTGCTGGCGCAGGGTGTGAAAGGTGGTGCCATGCTCAGGAAGGATGATGTCATCCCCATCCGCGTAAGCTGGGAAAAATCCGTAGAGGCCATTGGCGATGAAGCGTTTTTCGGTGATGATTTTCTCCAGCAGGATTTGCGCTTCTTGGTAAAGATCTTGTGCGACTTTGGCTCCTTCTTCGTTCTTGGTTTTCAGCTTCTGAGCTTCGGCATCCCAGACTCCGCGGAGCTCCCAAGTGTGGAAAAAAGGAGTCCAGTCAATGTAGTTTGCCAGTTCGCGGAGAGACTGGCTCTTGATGATGCGGGTGCCGGTGAACTCGGGGGTAGGGGGAGTGTAGTCATCCCAAGCAATCTGATGTCGGTTCGCTCGAGCTTCGGCTAGGGTGATGACTTCTTTTTTAGGGCCACCAGAGAATGCCTTGCGGTGCTTTTCATGTTTGGCTTGGTTTTCCGCGATGAATGCGTCCCGACTCTCTTCCGAGAGAAGGGAGGTGGTGACCGGAACGGAGCGGGAGGCATCAAGAACATGAACGAGGGGGCCAGAGTAGTGTTCGGCAATCTTGATCGCGGTATGCGCCGCACTGGTGGTGGCTCCTCCGATGAGGATGGGAACTTTTTTCGCTCCCAAGCCTGCCTTTTCTGCCTCTTTGGCCACCGTGATCATTTCATCCAGCGATGGAGTGATGAGGCCAGAAAGCCCAATCACGTCAGCATTTTCTTCTTCGAAAGCTGCTAGGATCTTATCACATGGAACCATGACTCCCATATCCACGACATCGAACCCATTGCAGGCAAGGACTACGCCGACGATATTTTTACCAATATCATGAACATCACCTTTAACGGTGGCCATGATGATTTTGCCATTCGAGTTCTCTTTCTCCGCTGCGCGCCGGGCATCCTCATCGGTGAGAGATTCGTCTTTCTGCTGGAGTCGCTTCGCTAGGTCGATGATGCGGATTTCGCGCTCCTTTTCCATGAAAGGCTCAAGGTATGCCACGGATTTTTTCATGACGCGGGCAGATTTAACGACTTGAGGGAGGAACATCTTCCCTGCGCCAAAGAGATCGCCGACAATCCCCATACCGTCCATGAGTGGGCCTTCGATGACACTCAGAGGTTTTTCGTACTTTTCGAGAGCCTCGGTGGTGTCTTCGACGATGAATTTATCGAGCCCTTTGAGAAGGGCATGTTCAAGGCGCTTTTCAACTCCTGCTTCTCGCCAAGTGAGATCTTCTTCGATCTTTTTAGCCCCTTGTCCTTTGTATTCTTCGGCTAAATCCAGAAGACGCTCCGTGGCTCCATCATCTTTATTGAGCAGGACATCTTCGACAGCCTGAAGAAGGTTTTTGGGGATCTCATCATACACTTCAAGCATGCCTGCATTCACAATTCCCATATCCATGCCGGCTTGGGTGGCATGATAAAGAAAGGCTGAGTGCATCGCTTCGCGGACTGCATTATTCCCTCGAAAGGAAAATGAAATATTGGAGACTCCGCCCGAGACTTGAGCGTGAGGGAGGTTCTCTTTGATCCAGCGGGTGGCATTGATGAAATCAAGAGCGTAGTTATTGTGCTCTTCAATGCCGGTGGCTACGGTGAGAATGTTTGGGTCAAAAATGATGTCTTCTGGAGGGAAGCCGACTTCATCGACAAGGATACGATAAGCGCGTTCGCAAATTTGAATTTTCTCATCGTATGTCGCGGCCTGACCTTTTTCGTCAAATGCCATGACAACGGCGGCGGCTCCGTAGTTACGGATATGAGTCGCATGTTTTTTAAATACCTCTTCTCCTTCTTTGAGTGAGATTGAGTTTACGATCCCTTTCCCTTGGAGGTGCTTGATTCCTTCTTCGATAATTTCCCATTTCGATGAATCCACCATAATCGGAACGGCCTGAATATCCGGCTCGGCTTGGATGAGATCGAGAAAACGCGCCATCATCGCGACGCCATCAATGAGTCCGTCATCAAAGCAAATATCGATCACCGCCGCTCCGTTCTCAACCTGCTGTCGAGCGACCTCAAGGGCCTCTTCGAGCTTATCCTGCTGGATGAGTTTTCGAAAACGCGGTGAGCCTGCAACATTGGTGCGCTCCCCAATCATGAGGAAATTTTTATCCGGAGTGTGATTATAAGCTTCGGTCCCTGAGAGACGGAGGAAGCGTGGGATTTCTGATGAGGCAGACATTTGATAAACAACAGAGTGACGAGATCAGACGAGTGAGAGCTGAGGGATGGGGCGGGGTGATTTGTGTTCCATCGCCTGCGCAATAGCGGCGATGTGTTCGGGAGTGTTTCCGCAGCAGCCGCCAGCAAGATTGAGGAGCTGAGAATCGGCAAACTCCGCCATGAATTCTGCCATGTGATGAGGTTCCAGATCAAAGCCGGTTGGGGCGAGGGGATTCGGCAGTCCTGCATTCGGGTAGCAGGAGACTGCTGCGGTCGCGATTTTTGAGAGATCCCGTAGGAACGGCTCCATGAGATCGGGGCCGAGTGAGCAGTTTAGGCCAACCGCGAGTGGATTGACATGGGAGACGGCAATCCAGAGTGCCTCCACCTTTTGCGCCGAGATCATCGTTTCCCCTCCACGACCGACGGCAGCGGAGATGATGACGGGAGTTTTGACGCCCGTTTCGATCGCGACTTCATTGATGGCGACAAGCGCGGCCTTGGCGTTGAGAGCATCAAAAATTGTTTCGACCATGAGGATGTCACAACCGGCGGAAAGGAGAGCTTTGATTTGGTGGGTGTACGTTTCTTTGACCTGATCAAAGGTTACCGATCGAAAGGCGGTATCATTGGGATCGACCACATTGGTAAGAGACACGGTGAGAGGGCCAATGGCACCTGCCACATAGCGCTTTCGCCCGGTGGCTTCGGCTACTTTATCGGCTTCTTGCTTGGCGAGTTTGACCGATTCGACATTGAGCTCCCAGACGAGATCCTGAAGGTAGCTATTGCTGAGAACTTCTTTGTCAAAAAATTCAGGGTCTTTAATTCCACCTGTTTTTCTTGGGTCTTCCACAAAGAATTCTGACTGCGCGAGGACCGTTCCGGAGAAGGTGTTTGTTTCACAAATATCGGAACCCGCCTCGTAGAAGCGTTTGTGAATATCGGCGATCACATCTGGGCGAGTAATCGAAAGAATATCGCCGTTGTTTAAGAGATCTTCATGGTTCTCTTTGAAGCGATCTCCCCGTGCATCGGCTTCGGTTAATTCATAGCCACGAATGGTCGTTCCCATGGCACCATCAAGAATGAGAATGCGTTCAGAGAGGGCGGATTCGAGTTCTGAGAAGAGGTCAGTGGTCACGGCGAGCAAAATGTGTGTTTTAATGAACGGTCTTGCAAGTTCTAATCTACGCATCAAGATATGTTGATGGGTTTGCTTTTTGAAGCTCCATCACACATCTTAGAACTCAACGATGGCGAAAGAAAAAGACCAGTGGCGTTTACAGGATCTCATAGACTTTGAGATTGCCCTAGAGGAGTCGTCAGAGGTTTCCGCTTCCGCAGGAGATGAAATCCGCGAAGGTCTTTCGCAGCAAGATTTCGGAAAAAATGAAGGGGCCAAACGGCGCTGGGGACTTCTACGCTGGCTCCGCCTCAGACCGGAGCGCGAAGCAGGGCAGCGAGTCGTAGGAGTGACGCGATTTTTGGGGATTGTCTTACTGGGTTTGATGTTTCTAGGAGGGATTGGCCTGATCCGGGGCTTGATCATGGAAGTGCGAGGGACTTCTCTGCGAGGGTTTAATATCTGGATCTTACTGGCTGCTACGATTGGAGTGCAGGGGCTCTTTTTACTCGGAGGAGTGATTGGTTATTTTTTAATGCCGAAAATCACAGGGGGACTGGATTGGGTCCGGGAGTTGATCGGAGTGCTGGTAAAAAAATGTTCCGGAACCCTCGATGAGAAGATTTGGAGGAAGCTTACGGATCTCCGCAGCGGTCAGAAAAGCGCGGTAGCATGGAGATTGGGACGGGTCATTCAGCTGGGAGGGATCGGGTGGAATCTGGGACTTCTAACGGGCTTGTTTGGCGTGCTGTGGTTTACCGAGACCATCTTTTTTTGGGAATCGAGCTTTTCCCGATTT
>CALGLJ010000054.1 GCA_937930235.1 uncultured Verrucomicrobiales bacterium
CAAGGCCGCTTCCTCACTCTTCGCCGACCTGCGAGACCCCACCATTCCTTATCAGCTCAAAGTTGAAAAACTGCGCCAAATCGATCCCGCTACCCTCGGTCTCGCTGATATTGAGTCCCTCTATGAGTGCTTCAAACATCAACCCTTGGCGCATCAGAAAGAACATTGGTGGGTCGTGATCAATGAAATCATGGAGCAATGCCGTCGCCATGGCATCGGAGCGGATCGCTATACCGACACCCTCTGCGGAATCATCACTGAGCCCGATGCTCCCGAAGTCATGCGAGACTACGCCATTCAGCACCTCTCCCAGTGGATCAACCCACGCCCCGACTTCCCCGGTGCCCCCTATGAGCAGGATGAAAAACGCATCACTCAGGCCCAAGACATTTTCCTCAAAACCCTCCAAGACCCCACCCTCCATCACACCAGCTTGCCCGGCACCACCCTCGCTGCGTTAGGAGACCTTCATCAAAGCGGCTATCCATTTGAAGAAACCTTCCTCCTCGAAGAACTCCAACCCTGGCTCCAGCAGGCCATCGATGGAAAACTCCCGCTTTCCAAGATCAATCGCCTCAGCGCCATCGGCTCCGCCGCCCACTTTCACTTTCCCAGCCTCCAACCTCAGATCGCCACCCTGGCCCGCCAGCAAGAAATCGACCCATCTCTCAAACTCAATGCCATCGCCGCCCTCGGCCACCTCGGCACCGCCGAAGATCAACTCTTTCTCACCGAATTGTCTCAATCATCCTCCCGCTACCAACACGCCGCCAAAGCAGCCCTCAAACACCTTTCCAATCCTAATCGATAATTTTTTAAATCATGAATTCTCATCAGCGTCCCTGCTCCGCAATTATTCTTTCACTCAATAATCTCATGTTACGTCTCTTGTTCATCATGGCCGTATGTTTTATGCCACATGCTTCTTGGGCGGGGAACCCTCCGACTACCGGCACTTGTCCGCCCGATGGTGGAGGTTGTGAAAAAAATACAGATGGGAATGCCTCTGAAGCTGTTGAGAGCTTCCATTTTTATATAAATATTGGAAAAACTCCCATCCCTCGTGCGGCTGATTTTTTAGATTTTGCCCGTGAAGGACTCTTAAATGGCTACTCGGGATCAAACGGCTATCAAGGTTTTGATTCCATTCTGAATGACTATCTTTCTCAGAGCAATCAGACCTCTTTAGAATCGAGTTATTTGAATATCGATCAAGGCAATGATCCTCTCCATGAGAATCGCTCCATCGTCCCTGCTCTTTATTCCCCAAAGATTTTTGATTTTCGCCCGGTGGATGGACTGGAAATCATCGAACGAAATAGCGCCGTGCGTCAGACTCTCAGCACAAGCGCCCTGACTGATATTTCCATTGTAGACGACGGATTCATCGTCAGCGTGTGGAATCGTGACCTCATGGCTTCGAAGGTGAAAAATACGGATGGCCTCTACGATCTCCCTCCTCTTGAGGAGGCGATTATTACGGTCACATTTAAGAATCCCGATCACCCAAGCACTTTAGGTCGCCTTGTCCTAAGTAAAGTCGAGAATTTTAGTGGGAGTGCTTCATATCGGACAACGAAGCACATCGACCAGACTGATCCTGATAATATCTACGTCACCCTTTATCAAGGTGATGGCGTCAATGTCGATCAACCTGGAAATGCAACCATTCTTAGTGAAGAGCATATTGCGATCTCAGAACGGGGCGCTCGTCCTTGGGATTATACCATTGTCAAAACGGTCAAAACAGCCACCAATAACGATGGCGTTCTCGGTGCTCCGGTCCTTGTCAGTAGAACGAAGAAGCGCTTCGAAGACTTTTCCTTTGAGCCTGCTGGCGGTGCCGTGAATGGCAAGCGTCTCATGGAAATCACCGTGGGCTATCAAGAGCCAGATGCTGCCACCACCACCTATACCTATCATGATACTCCTAACAATGTCGTCAAACATGGCCGGTTACGCTCAGTAGAAAATCCCGACGGTTCTTGGGAATATTGCGATTATACCGATAGCTTGGGAAGTTCAGTCGCAATTGAAACGAAATACCGCTCGTGGAAAGACATCACGATCGAAAACCGTGAAAACGCGATCAAAGAACTCACGCGTATCGAGGGGAACATCGTGACCCGGACCACAACGCTCCGCGGAACGCTCATCAATGATCCCTCATCGAATGCAGAGACGGTCACCACCATCAGTAATGAGTCGCATCGCCTCTCCATAAATCCAGAAACCGGAAACATCTCTCACATTTATCGACAATCTAGTGGCTCAAATGATTATCGAACCGTGACTCAATTTGCTTCCCCCCTTGCCGCAGGTTTGGAAGCCGGGAGAATCATCCGGATCGCGCATGCAGACGGCACGAGCGAGCTGCGCTCATATTCCGGAACTCCAGATGAACTCACCGTAACCTGCGATCGTGGAGAATTCATTAACGATTCCGTGATGAATGGAACCCGCACCATTAAAACTTACAACATTCAAAACCGTGTGATTTACGAAGAACGCGTCGATATTGAAACAGGTTTACAGGAATTCTTTCGCGCTGGAAGCATGGAAGATTCCTCTGGCCGCCCGCAGCGCTGGGAATACAATGGCAATCCCGAGGACTTTGAAACCATGATCTATGGTTGCTGTGGCCTTGAATCATCCCGAGACCGGAACGGAGCGACCACGATCTTTTACCGTGA
>CALGLJ010000055.1 GCA_937930235.1 uncultured Verrucomicrobiales bacterium
CGCCCGAAGACAAATGGATTGAAGATCGAGTAAATGAAGAGCTCATGAAAAAGGTATATCGTGTAACACATCATCCCGATCGAGGTAACCCACGGGAACGAAGCGAGCTTCCTGAAGAGGCCACCACGTAAGACCGCCCAAAAACTGATGAGCAGCACGAAGGGTTTCAAGTTCACCATCGTCGAAGTTTCAAGTAACAAAAACACCCCCAGCCAAGACACCACACCGATCACATCCCACCAGATTCGCACCGGGCCACTCTGCGAAGGGTTTCTCAAAAGGTGAAAATCTGCCAACAACATTCCTGCCAAAAAGTAATCCAATCGTGGTAAAAGGGTATTTTCAAAAGGACTCATTACGGACCAATCAGTCAATGGCTGGATTGCAAAAATCGCCCCTAATAATAAGGTCCGACGCCACAATGTCCGGCGAATTTTAAAGACCTGACATAAGACAGGAGCGAGAAGATAAAATTGAATTTCAATTTCCAAAGTCCATGAGACTGGAAGGAGCGGATTGAGAGCACCATCGTAAATCAGGTGATGAAGATAAACTAAACCCGCCCCGTAATTCGGTAGATTTTCGGTAAAGGATGCTCCCAGAAATAACCAATGCCAGAGAAACATCAATGTGAGGACGATAAAATAAGGCACCTCAATCCGAATCAGTCGCCTCATAAAATAAGATTTTAACGCAGGCAAACGATCACCACGCAACTGAGCCGCCGCGAAGGGCAAAGCGAGAACCATCCCGGATATGACAAAGAAGATTTGAACCCCAAACCAGCCCTTCGAGAATAAAACATTTGGTAAGAAGCGAAGCCCCTCCCATCCCATCTGATCAATTTCCCAGAAGTGAGTCTTTTCATTCCCATCTAAAAACAAGTGATGCTGGTGAAACAGCACCACTAAAATAATCGCCAAACAACGCAAGCCATCGATCTCTGGCAGATACCGACCCGACGATGTTTTTCGCGTAAAAGGATCCAGTAGAGACTTGCGATTCACCCGTAAATTCAAAGCGCAAGCAACCTAACACCTCACCCTTTGATGAAAAGCTTTAGGACCGCTTCCAAAATCATCGCCTCATTGTGGTTACTGGATTGAATGCGATCAGAGAGGAGGAAAAAAATGCCTTCTATCAGTTACTTAAACATCTCAACTCCACCTATCGGGGGGATTCGACGAATGGGGCGGCTCTACCATTATCTGCCATTAGGAAGACCAAATCAAATGTTCTACGGCATGGAGGAGGAGCCCGACAAGCCCGCCAATGATTGTGCCATTAATGCGAATAAACTGAAGGTCCGGACCAACTTGATTTTCGAGTCGATCAATGAGTTCATCGACTTCCCAACTCGCTACCGTTTGCGAGATGAGTTTTTCAAAGTCTGAACCATGATTCTCTGCGAGGCGGGTCGCGATTTTTAGGCAACGTCCCTCCAAGTCGTCTTCACTGTCTCGGAGTTTCGCAATCGCGTTTGCTAATAAGGCCGCCCATTCGTCTAAGGTGCCATTTTCTTCCAGACCACGTGTTCCCTCTAAAATAGCCTGTCCTGCACGTTGAAATACTTCGCTGATCATGAGGCGGGTTTCCTCATCGTTCAGGACTTTTTTCTTGAGGTCGGCCCAGCGTTCCGAGTCTCCTTCGGTCAGATCTTTGCTCGCCTCCAGGAGGCTTTGTTCGATCTTATCATAGAGGCGGTGCGTTTCGTCTTTTCCTGCTTCTACCAGTTCGGCCGAGAGTTTTTCGACGGCTTTCCCGGACATAGCGGCAGTCGCGACTCGGGTGAGTTTGTCGAATAATTTGTTCTTTTTCGGTTTGGTGGAGCGAGCGGCTTCATCCATGACCCAGTCTCGATTGTCCTGCACGCTCTGTCCCAGCCTCGTGAGGACTGGGGCGATGACTGCTCTCCGGGATGAACTTTGTAAAAAACCTTGGAGACCAATGCCGATGAGTTTTCCCATCGGGAGACTTTCCACCCCTTTTTCAAGAGCTTGAATTCCGAATTTTGAGAGGACGGAGGTTTCATCTTTACCGATCAATTGCGGGAGTCTATCGACCAACCAGCCAATCAGTTTACGCGCATGTGCTTGGGTACTCCCCCATTTCAGAAGCCGATCCAGTGGCTTCCACTTTGTCCACTGACGCGCTACCTCATCGGGGCTTAAGAAGCTCCCACGGACAAAGCGAGCGAGTGCTTGCGCGATCCGAATTTTTTCCTTTTTCACAACTGCGGTATGCGGAATCGGCAATCCTAGGGGGTGGCGGAAAAGGGCGGTCACGGCAAACCAGTCTGCGAGGGCACCGACCATGGCGGCTTCTGAAAATGCACGGAGCCAAGACCAGATGTTCATGCCATTTTCAAACGAACGGGCGAAAATAAAGAGCACGATCATTACGACGAGTAAGCTCGTTGCCAGACGGCGCATTCTTTTCAGGAGGGAAGGGGGTTGATTCATATTTTTCTGATTTTTTCAGCAAATCATTGGTGGCCTCGCGCGGTCTCTGAGGCCGGACAGGATCCTAGCAAAGTTCGGCCAAGGCCAAGAGAAATCATTCTCCCTTTCACTCTTTCATCTTGCTGAAGTTGATTTAGCCTCTTCCTATGTCTGCGCCAGATATTCTGGCAACTTCCATGCTTGTCATTCTGGGGATTGCCTTCGGGATTGTCCTATCTCTGCTCTTTTGTCTCGCAAAAAATGCCGGAAAAAAGGATGAGCTCGAAGAGTTGTTCAAAAAGGAAAAATCTTCAGTTCGAAAAGAGAAATCGACTGATAATCAACGATCTTGGGAAAAAGATAGTAATTGGTGGAAAGCGGAATAAGGCATCAACAATCATTCATCATTTTCTGATTTGTATTACAAATTATTCCGAAAGCGCTCTTCGAATTTAAATTTTGAGTGTAGGATGAAGTTATCCCTCCCGAGAAAAACTTTATTGTCTTATGAAGAATCACCTCGGATTACATCAGTTCGTCCTCGGATCTCTCTTGTTCGTACCTGCATCAAGTGATGGCGCGAGTATTATCGAGGATATTGTTGGGGATATTTCTGATCTTCCAACTGCTCCGACGATTTTAACGCTCACTGAAGGTCCGAATACGGTGAGCGCAAATTTCCTCGATCTTGATGATGATTTCTTCACGCTGATTGTCCCGAATGGAACTGCGCTCACGAGCATTACTCTTTTGAGTTACAATCACCCGCTGCTCGGAAATGAATCTTTTTTAGGATATCAGACAGGTTCCACACTCAACGAGGCGCCCGCTGACTTGGAACGAGGAGAAATCAGCTTTATTCTCATCGGAGAAGACGACCGAGGAATGGATATCACTTCTCGGTTTTCCGAAAATCCTTCTCCCGCGAGTGCTTCTTTTCCCCTTCTATCAGGAAGCTATGCTTTCTGGCTCAACGAGACGGATGATCTCCCGGCATCAGTCTCGCTTAACTTTGAGTTGGAAACGATTCCAGAACCTCACACCACACTACTACTTATACTACCCGCTGCGATTTTCCTGCAGCGCAAACGAAACTAACACCCTATGCTATGAATTTACGACCATTTTTTACCCTCACCCTAGGCTGTGCTCTGGGAATTGCTCCCGCTTCGGCCCAGCTCGATCTCAATGGAGACGGACTCTCTGATCTATGGCAGCTCCGCTACGCGCTCAATAATTCGCAACCCGGAGACGATCCTGATGGCGACGGGATGTCTAATTTGGAAGAGAATATCGCGGGCACCAATCCTCTCGATCCTTCTTCTTGTTTTGAGGTTCCGATCACCGCGAGTGCTGACCGGGCAAGGAGCGTGCTCACTTGGAATGGCGTTGCAGGGAAGCAGTACTTTGTCGAAGGATCGAATCTCCTGAATACTTGGTCTCAGCCAAGCAACATGATGATCAGTAGCGGAGGGCCTGAAAGTATTTCTCTGAATAATGATCAAGAGATACAGTTTTGGCGTGTAGGAGTTCGTGATATCGATCGTGATGCTGATGGCCTCTCGGATGCTGAGGAACTCATGCTCGGCTTCGATCCGACTGACCCTCATTCTGCACCTTCACAGAGTGGTGAATCGGGCGGAGACCTCGCTCGCGCAGTCTCTCTCCTAACGACAAATGCAAGTTTTTCTCTAGGAGGAGTGAACGTCACGGGAACAGCACCGGAAAGCACGGAATTGAATCGTTTCCTCACTCAGGCGGTCATGGGTGCTAGCACCGCAGAGATATCTGCTCTTGAGCAGACCACTTATAGCGCCTGGATTGAAGATCAATTCACGAAAGCTTCAGGAAAGATTGGACCAGAACTGGCAGCGCGACTCGCAAATGATTTAGACGTTTTTGATAATCATAAACGCCATGCTTGGTGGCGCCAATTTTTGACTTCAGATGACGCGCTCCGGCAGCGGGTCGCCTTTGCATTAAGCCAAATTTTTGTCATTTCCGATGAGGCTTCCCTAAATCCATATGGAATGGGCACCTACTATGACATGTTGCTGGACAACTCTTTTGGGAACGTCCGCGACCTCTTGCAGGATGTGACTCTGCATCCGATCATGGGAGTCTATTTGAGCCATTTAAAGAATCGCAAAGCAGATCCGAGCATTAATCGATTTCCTGATGAAAACTACGCTCGCGAAGTCATGCAGCTATTCACCATTGGCCTTTTTGAACTCTATGAAGATGGCACGCGCAAGAAAGATACGGCAGGAAATGACATCCCGACTTATACGAATGAGGACATTACCAACTTTGCCCGAGTGTTTACCGGACTGAGCTACGGTGGTTCAGAGAATGACACAAACAATAGAAATGATTTCTTCTGGGGAGATCGTGACCGCCTGGCCCCGATGAAGCTCTGGGAACAAGAACATGATCAAGGATCAAAGGCTCTTCTCAATGGGGTCACCTTACCCGCTTACGCCGATGATCCCGGCCGCACCGGAATGGATGACATCAATGACACTCTGGATCACCTTTTTAATCATCCAAATACCGGACCGTTCCTATCACGTCTTCTCCTTCAACGGATGGTCACCTCGAACCCTTCACCTGGATATATTCAGAGAGTGGCACAAGTCTTCGCAGATGATGGCAATGGAGTACGAGGAAACATGAAAGCAATCATCAAAGCCATTTTGCTAGACTCCGAGGCTCGGCAACTTTCAGAATCTCCGATGGCAGGCAAGCTGCGAGAGCCCTTTATTCGCTACGCAAGGCTTGGGAGGATCTTTACCGCTCGAGCTGCCGACGATTCTTATCTCGTGCCAAACTGGGGAGTTAAGAGTGACCTTGGACAGCGCTGGCTCAGTGCGCCTAGTGTCTTTAACTACTACCTCCCTGATCACCAACCGAGTGGCGATCTCGCCGAAGCGAACCTCTTCGGTCCTGAATTTCAAATCATGACCGCCGTGACTTCCATCTCATCGCAAAATTTCTACAAACGAAAATTTGACGAAGGAACCATTAATGAACCGTGGACCGCAGACGGGCAGAAGGTGAATTTCCAATGGGATACGGAACTTGCCCTGACCTCAAATCCGGTCCAGCTCGTTGAGCACTTGAATGGTCTCATTGCGGCAGGACAGCTCTCTGCGCGCACTCGGGGGATTATCAGCGATCGAGTCGCAGAGATCTCTTCCAGCCGACAAGATCGACGCCTCCGAGAAGCGATGCGTCTCATCTATCTCTCTCCTGATTTTGCCATTTTCCGCTAACCCAACCTTCACCTTATCGAACGATGAATACTCAATCTTCTCACCACAAATCTCGCCGCACATTTCTTGGGGAAGCCAGTTGTGCCTCCGTGGGATCCACCGCCCTGTTCTCAACTCTCCTTAACCTACACCTCACAAATCGAGCTGCAGCAGAATCACTTCCCACAGGCTCTGACTATCGCGCCTCCGTTTGCCTGTTCTTAGGGGGAGGCAATGATTCTCACAATATGTTGATCCCGCGTGAAGCTGGAGAATATAGCAATTACGTCGCCGCTCGGGATGACTTAGCGCTCTCTCCCGATCAAGTCATCGATTTCAATGACCCAAACAGTAACCGGACCTTCGGCTTACATTCGGGGATGCCAGAGCTCAAGGCTCTCTACGATTCCGGTGATCTCGCTTTTCTGGCCAATGTGGGAACCTTAGTGGAGCCAACGACATTGCAGGCATACCAAAATGGGTCAGTCAAACTTCCGCTCGGTCTCTTTTCACACTCGGATCAACAGATGCACTGGCAGAGTTCTGTACCTGATCGCCGTTCCTCTATTGGCTGGGGCGGACGCATGGCAGACTTACTCGATGCTCTGAATGATAATGATAAAATTTCAATGAACATCTCCCTGAATGGAAACAACGTATTCCAGACAGGGAATCAGGTCACCCAGTATTCTATCGGAACTAATGGGAGCACTGGTCTCAACGAGTATGACTGGAACGAGGGATTTCGTACTTCTGTAAATAGCCTCCTAGATTATGAATACAGTAATCTTTTCAAGAAAACCTACTCACGTATGACGCGGAATGCTCTCGATGCACATGCTGAGTTTAGCGAGGCGATAGAAACTGCTGGTGATCTTACCACCGAATTTCCAGACACCAACCTCGGAAGACGATTGAAAATGATTGTCCGGACGATCAAAGCGCGCGGACCTCTCGATATGCGACGTCAGACTTTCTTCGTCGAAAGTGGAGGCTGGGATCACCATGATGATGTCTTAAATAATCAGGCTGAAATGCTTCCAGAAGTGAGTCAGGCAGTGAGCGCTTTCTGGACTGCTTTAGGTGAGATCCAGATGCAAGATCAAGTGACGCTCTTTACCGCATCTGACTTTGGTCGCACACTCAGTAGTAATGGTCAAGGTTCTGATCATGCTTGGGGAGGCAACCAGTTCATTCTCGGAGGCGGAGTGCAAGGAGGGCGAATCTATGGAGAATATCCTGATGACATCAGCTTGGGCAATCCGCTGGATGTGGATCGCAATCGTGGACGACTCCTTCCCACGACTTCAGTCGATGAATATTTCGCTGAACTCGCCTGCTGGATGGGAGTTTCAAATTCCAGTTTGACCGATGTCCTCCCAAATCTAAATCGTTTTTATAGTGCTAGCTCTGGAACACCTCCTTTGGGAATGTTCGCGACTTGATGAAGATTCGACTCATCGTTTTCAGCGCACTTTTTATGGGGATTTTCGCATGGCGTTGGGCCATGCGAACTGATGGAGGGGCTGAACAAAAAAAAGCTCCTCCGAGGAATGATCTCACCATTGTCTCGGAGCAAGAAGCGCAAGAAAAAGCGCAGGCCGCAACGGCTCCCTTTTTCAAACAGTATGGAACGGAGCATCAAAGCCCCGGAGATGATCTCGCCAACGTGACAGAGGCGCTTGAGCACTTCTGGCTCCTCATTAAGGATCCAGATGCCCTTTCGGTTATGTCCAATGCTTCCATTATGAATTCGCTCAAGGGCGAAAACCCTCATGGCCTCCGGTTCATCTCTCCGACTCATCCACTTTTGAATGAACAGGGGGAGCTTCTCGATCGCTGGAACACTCCACTCCAATTTCACGCGAAGAGCATGACCCAGATCGAAATTCGTTCCGCTGGACCTGACCAGAAACTTTACACCGAAGATGATGTGGTCAGCCCGGGCGAACCCACGAAATCGTGATACCTCATTTCACTGATAATTTTCGGTAATTCACCAGCGGGTTGGGGGAGTGATCATTAGGATGAATCTTGCGCCACCCTCAACTGACCAAGCCTATCCCAAGAGAGGGGTCATTTGAATTTTTCGCTGCTTTCTTCTGAGCGGCTCTCCCAGAAGGTCTCTTTAGTATAAAAGAGAAATTTATTGAGATATCTTTTTTAAACAATCATTTCAAACCGATCATTTTACAAGAGACTTCATTAAATAAAATGCTGATTGACAAAAAAATGAGTAATTCTTATTAGGGTTATTAATGCATCCAAAACACACATGCATACTGATTCTTGGAGTTCTCACTTTGGCCGGAAGCTTATTCTTCGCCGCTTTTAATGACCGTAAAGTGATAGTAAATGAAGATTTACCATCGCCAACTATTGAAAGGTTACCCTCGGCACATTTAAATGATTCAAGCACTGGGAGAGCTAGGGACATTGCGCTGCAGGCCATGCAGGGAAACTTAAATCAGGCCGAGCAAGTCGCAGGATTTTCTCATGAT
>CALGLJ010000056.1 GCA_937930235.1 uncultured Verrucomicrobiales bacterium
CGCCTCAGTTCTCATGGAGCAATCCGATGACTGGGAAAGTGGCCGCTCCTACCTCAACCCAAAGCACCTCAACTAACAAAAATCTCTAAACCTAAATCCAACGATCAATTTCTTGAACTCCGAGCTTTTTACAGAAAAAAATTGCGCCGCCCGGTTGAGCCCGGCGGAGCGTTTCAGGTCGATTGTTCATTGATTGAAAAGCGGTGCGTCTGATTCAAATCGTGGGCTATCTCGCACATTACGAAACCGATCCAACATCCATTGTCATAAGAATGAAAACAGACTCAGCCGTATCAATGACACTTTACCTCGGACTCGACGCTCATAAAGCAGAAACCGTCATTGCCATCCTCGAACCTCACCACAACGCCGAACCTCGACACTACGGTTCCGACGCCACCACCCAACACGCCCTCGAACGCACCATGCGACTTTTCCTGCGCCTAAACCCTTCTCACCTTTCATCATGAAATTATTACAGATCAAGGGATTGAGAACAATCAGATTTAAATTATGCTTTACTGAAAAATCCGGATACATCGTCCCGACGATCCACTACACCCCTTATGGTTCGTCGCGTCGAGTTCTCCAGAGGTTCATTGCTCCTTCCATCCAATTGGGCGTGTAAACTGGCATGTTGCTAGAGTCATCCCACTCGGGCTTCTGTCCACGCTCATAATCCTTGGCTGCGGCTCGGGCGGAGTCCCCGATCTCACCAGTGCCAGAGGTAACTAAATTATCAAATGCAGCTCCAAGGCCATTCTCTGCGCACTGGCAAAGTAGTCTAGTCATCGTTTCGCGATCTTTCGCAGAACGTCTCTCCCGTGTTCTCTCATCGGGATAGATCAGTTCTAGATGGTAAATTGAAGCGATCGCGTATCTAGCGAGGTCGTTCCCGGCATCCGCAATCGGCTTAAGACGATCAATGTGCCTCTCGAACATTGTGACGGTCTCCTGCGAAACCGGCCAGGCCTCTGGGTGATGCGACTTCGTCCAAACCTCGGTATCCACCCAGTAGTCCAATAGCTCTTTCGGATGATTCATCTTCTAAGGTGAGACCCTATGGCTGCCTCGTTGAGTCCGGCGGAGCGTTTCAGGTCGATTGTTCATTGATTGAAAAGCGACGCGTCTGGTTCAAACCGTGGGCTACCTCAACTAACTCAGACGCATCAAAGACACTCTACCTCGGACTCGACACCCTCTTAAAGCAGAAATCGTCATTGCCATCCTCGAATTTGACCACGATGCCCAGCCTCGCCACTACGGCTCTATCACCACCACCTAACACGCCATGCGAACGCGCCATGCGACTTTTTCTGCGCCTAAATTCCACTCACTCTTCCATCATAAAACCTTTAAAAATAAAGGATTAGAGAACCTTCAAGCTTAAATTATGTCTAACGTAAAATTTTGACGTGAAATTTGCGGGCGAAGCAAGCTTCATTAGAGGTTCTTCGGGAGGTCGCGTCGGCCACCGAGTCCTAATTTTTGAATGCCTTACGCAAAGTGAAGCGCTTGTGTTTCACCCCCTGCCGCTCAAGAAGCTTCAATCTTATTCTGTGCCCAGCTGATGAAGAGTAATCAGAAAGTAAAAGATCTCTGGCCGGACTATGAATCGCAAAAGCAATCACTTCCCCTTTCAGGCCAACCCCCTCCGTATCTTTTACTAGCTTGAACTCTACAACGAACCTCGGATCTACAGCAGAAAACTTCACCGTCCCTTTAAATTTGCTGAGCATCTGAATACGAACAATCTCCGCTTCAAAAATTCTCTCCTTCTGTTCGGCTAATGCGGAGGCTGTGTATCTGGAAAAAACAGAATCCCTAGAAATATGCTAACGCGCAGACTCATAGGACGGAAACTACCTCCAAGAAGCGAGAAGCGCTATTTCTTATTCATCTCAAAGAGAAAAGGAGGCAATGCCGCAGACTTAACGTGGGATGAGGCAAGGGATCAAAAGCGAGGCCTAACGATGCAACTCATTAAGCATCAAATGGTCGGGGCGACAGGATTCGAACCTGCGACCTCTTCACCCCCAGTGAAACGCGCTACCAAGCTGCGCTACGCCCCGACAATGCCCAATTTCCTCGGACACGCGATTGTTTGCCGCGAGAATCGGGAATTGGCAAGCACCTATTTTCCTGCCATCTCAAATCTCACATGTCCTCTCTCACGAAAGTAGCGATTGTTGGCGCCAGCGGATACACTGGTCTCGAACTCCTTCGCTTAATCTTCATGCACCCACATGCAGAAGTCGTCGCGATCACTTCTCGAGCACATGCCGGAGAAAATATTACCGATCTCTTTCCGCGTTTTTCAGGACACCCAGGGACCGATTTACAGTTCATTCCACCAGAGATCGACAAAATCGTTCACTCTGGGGCGACGGTAGCCTTCCTCGCTCTTCCTCATGGCACCGCTGCTCCCTATGCCAGCGCCCTCTTAGAGAAAGGCCTCAGAGTCATCGATCTCAGTGCTGACTTTCGACTCGATGATACCGCAGTGTATGAGGACTTTTACGATCATCCCCACCCTGCTCCCGAGCTCTTAAAAAAGGGGGTCTTTGGGCTCCCCGAAGTCCATGCCGAGCAGATCAAAAAGGCGGATCTCGTCGCGTCCCCAGGCTGCTACCCCACTTCGATCATGCTTCCACTCATCCCGCTATTACGGAAAGGACTGCTAGAGCTCGACTCCATCGTTGTCTCCTCGATGAGCGGTGTGAGCGGCGCAGGACGGACCGCCTCCATTCCCTTGATCTTTGCGGAAGTGAATGAAAGCGTCCGCTCGTATGGGATGCCACGCCACCGGCACCTTTCGGAAATTGAACAGGAATTGAGCAAAGCGGCTGCCGAAACGGTGACCATTTCTTTTGTTCCTCACCTCATTCCTGTCACCGCAGGCATCTGCACCACCACCTTTGCGAAGCTCAAAGGTGAATTCGCAGAAATCGCTCCAGCCTTGCACGCAGCTTATGGTGACTCACCCTTCGTGAGACTACGGGGCGAAGGAAATTCTCCCGATACCAAGCATGTGGTGGGCACAAATTTTCTCGATATCGGCTGGCATCACGATCTCCGGACAGGCCGCCTGATTCTCCAAAGCACCGAAGACAATCTTGGCAAAGGTGCAGCGGGGCAAGCCGTTCAGAGCTTCAATCTCATGCACGAATTTTCAGAAACTGCCGGATTGCAAAATATCTAACACTTCGTCAAAGTCACTCCCCCTCAAAGTCATCATTTCAATGTTTGATATTCCCTATAAACGTATTCGAGGAGGTGTTAGCGCTCCTCGTGAATTTTTTACCAGCGCAGTTTCTTGTGGAATTAAAAATCCAAAATCAGACCGCTTGGATCTAGGGCTTATTTTTTCTGAGCGTGAATGCACCTCCCACGGAATGTTTACTAGTAATCGGATCAAGGCGGCTCCGGTCCGCATTACTCAAAGCGCCATGCGCGCCACCCCCATTCAAGCCATCATCGCAAACAGTGGCAATGCAAACGCCTGCACGGGTCCCGAGGGGATGCGCGATGCCCGCACCATGGCGAAGAGAGCGGCAAAACTTCTCAAACTCAAACAACGGCAAGTGGGAGTCTGCTCCACGGGAGTCATCGGCCTGCCCATGCCCATGCAGCGCATCGAGCCAAAAATTGATTCTCTCGTAGAAGCCCTCGCACCCAAGTCCGGAGGAGATGTCGCCCGTGCCATCATCACTAGCGACACTCATGAGAAAGAATTCGCGATTTCTTATAATTTCGAAGGTCAAAAAATCAGAATCGGAGGCTGTGCCAAAGGAGCGGGAATGATCAACCCAAACATGGCTACCATGCTTTGTTTCATCACCACAGATGCCATGATCCCGCAGGACTGCCTCGCCAAAGGCGTCGATCATGCGGTGCAGAATACCTTCAATCGCATCTCCATCGATGGTGACACCAGCACCAACGACACCGTCCTCGTGATGGCCAATGGCGCGGCCCAGAACAAGCCCTTCCGGAGAAACAGCAAGGCCTGCAAAGTATTTTTTCACGCCCTCGAATTTGTGATGAATCGACTCGCAAAGGCCATCGTGCGTGACGGAGAACGAGTCACCAAATTCATTACACTGAATGTGCAAGGAGCCCGCACTCAGAACGATGCAAAAAAGATCGCGCAAGCGGTCGTCAACTCTCCTCTGGTGAAATGCTCGTGGAATGGGGAAGATCCCAACTGGGGGCGCATCATTCACGCCGTGGGCTACTCCGGCGCCAGTGTGAAGGAAGAGCTCGTCGATATTTATTTCGACAAAAAGATCGCCTGCGAAGGGGGGCTGAAGGCAAACACAAATCCCGACGTTTTACGTAACATTGTCCGAAAAAAAGAGTTCTCCATCACCGTAAACCTCAATCTCGGAAATGCCGAGTATCACATGTACACTTCTGATCTCTCGCCCGAATACGTCGATTTCAATCGATCCGAATACGCCTACTGGATGCAGGCCCGTAAGGATGGATTCATTGATTAGACATTCGGATCATCCCTTCGACCTCACTCCATTCAATCCTGCATGAAGCCCCGTATCACTCTTGCCCATACTGAAACATACACCGGTAAGTCGCTCGAACTCATCGAACACGACAGCCGTTTCTACCTCGAAAGTGTGGGAACTCAGGTTGATGCAGCTCATCTAGGCTATCCATGTCAGGAGCTGGTCTCGATGCTTTCCCGGCCTTTTCGACCCGCGCGGAAACCACGCATTCTCTTTCTTGGACTCGGCTTCGGACACGGAGTTCAAGCTGCTTGTCAGGCGCTCCCACAGGAAAAAGCATCGTTCGTTATTTTTCCAGAGGCCCCAGACCTAGCGCAGTTGCTAAATAAACACCTCCCCACCGATCCTCTCGATGATGAAAGGTGCTTTTTGGATCTCGATCATCAGCCCTGGAACCCCATTCCGCCGGACTACGCTGGGAGTCAGGCCATCGTTGCTGACCTCGATCAGCTTCAAGCCATTGCCCCCCAATCCTGGTCCATCAACAAACTTTCTGTCTTCCATAATTTCTTTGACACCATCAAGGTTGGCGGACTCGTAGGACTCCTGATGAACCGCCAAAACCATGAGCTTGAAAAAAATCTCCGTAAATGTGGTTTTGAAGTCATTACCGAAATGAGTCCACTTTCTGAAAAATCTAAAAAAAATAGGACCCTCTGCCTCGCTCGCAAAGGTCACTACCAAGGCCATCGTTCATAATATGAAATCCACTCTCATCCTTCTCACATCCTCGTTAATTCCCGCCTTCGCGGGTGAACATGTCGTAGAGCCAACCCTCTTTGAAACGACTCTCTCTTTTGATGCCACTTTTCTGCCAAAAACAGCTCACGTGATCACAATCCAACCAGAGGAATGGTCTCAATACAAAATCACCTCCCTTGTTGATCATGGCGCGGTCGTCAAAAAAGGAGACGTCTTAATCCAATGCGATGCCACTGACTACGAACGTCACCTCACCGAGCAAAAGGCGGCCTCTCAATCACGAAAAATCGCACTCGCAAGAACTCAGCGCGAGCTTGCAGATCTGGAAATCACAACTCCTCGCCAGCTAGAAAAAGCCAAACGCACCTTCGAACGAGAAAAAGAATCACTAGCGCATTTTAAAAAAACTGGCCGCGCCCTAGAAGAAAAGGCAGCCCACGAACGACTTGAGAGATCTCAGAGCAGATTGGAATCTGTGGAAGAAGAACTCAAGCAACTGCTGAAAATGTATGAAGAAGATGGAGTGACCGAAGAGACCGAGGAAATCATCTTAAAACGGCAACGCTCTGCTGTGAAATCGACAAAACTCGCTCTCGAACAAGCGCAAGCATCTCACAAATGGGCCATCGAAAAAACAATCCCCCGAAAAGCAATCGACACCCAAGCCTCCTTTGACGCCGCTAAAACAAAGTACGAAACCTCTCTGAAAAACCTCCCTCGCAAGCTCGAAGAAAAACGTCTCAGCGTCGCTAAATCAGTTCGCGAAAATCAACACCGTGAGCGCACTCTCGCTCTCTTAGAAAAAGACGCCGCCTTTCATAAAATCATCGCCCCAGAAGAAGGGGCCATTTTCTATGGCCAAATCAAAAATGGAAAATGGTCACTGGGACTCACGCCCAAATTTCTGTTTAAACACGGAAAACTTCCTGCAAATCAATCTCTCCTCACATTAGTTCCCACCGCAGCTCCTCTGGAGCTTTATACCGAAGTGAGTCAGAAGGAACGGCTCAACCTGAAAACAGAACTCACTGGAACTGCTTCCGTCGAGGGCCTCGAAAACAAGCGCTTTCCCGTCACGCTCAATGCTATCGACACCTACCCACAAGCAAACTCCAAATACCAAGTTGCCCTTTCCGTAGAACTCCCTAAAGAATCCACCCTCACCACAGGCATGAAAGCCAAGGTCAAGATCGTCACCTATCGGAAGGAAAACGCTCTCACCGTCCCTGAAAAGGCCATTACCACCAAGGATCAAAAATCCACCGTGAAGATCAAACTGGCCGATGGCAAAAGTGAAATCCGTGAAGTGGAAATAGGCCGTAAAAACAAGGGCAAGGTTGAAATCCTCTCCGGCCTCGAAGCCAGCCAAGTGGTCCTGACTCCTGATAAGGGAGGTAAAAAATGAGACTTCTCCCACCGCCTGCATTCATGCTCCTTGTCTTTGCGTTTTGCCTTTTGACAAACGCATTGGCGCAGAGTTCTGCTGACCGTTTATCACCGCTAGCACCTCTACCTGATATCGAGCCCCTGACGCAAGCGGAGCTAGATCTCGCAATCAAAAACGGAGTCGACTACCTCGTTCAAAAACAAAATAAAGATGGCTCCTGGGGAGGCCCTCGACGCACCAAAGGACTCAATATTTACGCCCCAATCCCTGAAGCTCATCTCGCATTCCGTTCGGGTGCTTCCGCACTCGCTCTCGCGGGCATTCTCGATAGCGGAGATCGCCGTCCCGAGGTCCTCAAAACCATCGACCGAGCCGAGGAATGGTTTTTCAAAAAGCTCCCCACCCTTCGACAGATCGACCCCACTACGACATACAGCGTCTGGGGGCATGCCTATGGAATCCGCGCCCTCACCGCGCTGCATCGATTACGGGCGGGAGACGAAGCGAAACAATCACGACTCAAGCAACTCGCGGCCCAGCAAGTCCAGATGCTCATCAAAACCGAAGACCTCAGTGGTGGCTGGGGATATCTCGATTTCGACATGCACACGGCACACTTTTCTGGAACACCCACTTCATTCACCACCGGCACCGTCTTACTCGCCCTGAAAGAAGCAGAAGAAGAAATGGGCCTGACCTTACCCGAGAAACAAATCAAACGCGGACTCAACTGTATCAATCTGCAGAAAACAGCCGACTGGACTTTCGTATATTCCCATAGTCACCGCTACCGCCCACGCCGCAGCATTAATCGGCCCGCAGGATCTCTAGGCCGCTCCCAAGTCTGTCTCGCCACCCTGCGGAAATATGGCGACCAGCGTGTTGATGACCAACTTTTAGCGTATTGGCTCCAGCGCCTCAGCCTCCGGGAAGGCTGGCTTGATATCGGGCGGAAACGCCCGGTGCCCCACGAAACACATTTTAAAATTTCCGGCTACTTTTACTACTACGGGTTCTACTACGCCAGTGAGTGCCTACAGATTCTCACGCCTCCGGAACAGAAACGCCTCGCTCCTCATCTGGCTCGGCACCTCCTCGTGAAGCAGGAAAAAGACGGTTCATGGTGGGATTACCCACTCTACGACTACCACCAACCCTACGGCACGGGCTACGCCCTCACCACCCTCGCCCGGCTGCGCGCTTGCGCCGGCTTCTAACAAAGGCCACACTAGTGGTCTCATGACCTCAGATTTCCTTGTCATCGGCTCCGGTGTTGCCGGGCTCTCTTTTGCCATCAAGGCCGCTCAACACGGGACGGTCACCGTGATCACCAAAGGCGAGTTAATGAATTCCAACACCGCTTGGGCTCAAGGAGGAATTTCCGCCGTCCTCCCCGAAGGTCTCCGAGATCCAAACGATGACTGCGCAAAACACATCGATGACACTCTCGATGCCGGGGGCGGACTCTGCCATCATGATGCCGTCCAAATCATCGTGGAAGAAGCGGCCGAAACGATTGAAGAGCTAGTCGCTTGGGGCACCGAGTTCGATCGTGATCACGAGGAACCAGAACGTTACTCCCTCGGAAAAGAAGGAGGACATTCCGAGCGACGGATCCTGCATGCGAAAGATACTACCGGACGGGAAATCGCCACCTCCCTCGTCGAAACCGCCCGGAAGACAAAGAACATCACCCTTCTGGAAAACCATTACGCCGTGGACCTCATCACCACGGGAAAACTAGGCTCCGTCACCGACGACCGCGTTCTTGGGGCCTATGTCCTCGAAATCGCGACCGGAAAAGTACACACCTTTGAGTCCTCACGAGTCATTCTCGCTACTGGAGGCTGCGGAAAAGTGTATCTCTACACCACCAATCCCGATAGCGCCACTGGCGACGGCCTGGCCATGGCTTGGCGAGCTGGAGCCACGATCTCGAATATGGAATTTGTGCAATTCCACCCCACTTGCTTCTATAACCCCGCTGCCAATGGCCCCGAAGCACGCTCTTTCTTAGTCTCCGAAGCCGTCCGAGGAGAAGGAGCTGTTCTCATCAATCACAAAGGGAGGGAATTTGTGACCGATCATGACCCTCGCGGCTCGCTCGCCCCTCGAGACATCGTCGCACGGGCCATCGATACGGAAATCAAACGCACCGGAGCACCCTGTGTCTTCCTCGACGTCTCTCCTCTGGGAAATCACTTCTCAGAGCGCTTCCCTTTCATTCATGAGACCCTTCTCACTTACGGACATGATGCCACAAAAAAGCCAATTCCCGTAGTTCCCGCAGCCCACTACCAGTGCGGAGGAGTCGTGACAGACCTTCAGGGAAAAACTACCATCCGGGGGCTTTACGCAATCGGAGAAGTCGCCTGCACCGGTCTCCATGGTGCAAATCGTCTCGCCTCGAACTCCTTACTCGAAGGAAATGTCATGGCTCGACGCGCGCTCGATGCCATCATGAAAGCATTCCCTCCAGGGAAAGAAGCCCTGAGCGCACCTGAGATTCGCAGTTGGGAATCAGGAGATGCCGCTCCCCCAGATGAGCTGGTCAACATTTACCATAACTGGGACGAACTCCGTCGTACGATGCAAGACTACGTTTCTATCGTCCGCACTGATAATCGTCTTCTACGCGCTTCACGACGCCTCATCAACCTGCGCAAGGAGGTCCGTGAATTCTATTGGGGAAACTGTGTCACCCCAGAAATCCTCGAACTGAGAAACCTCGTCACCACCGCTTCACTCATCATTGATTCCGCTCTTCAAAGGAAAGAATCTCGTGGCTCCCATCATACCCTCGATTACCCCGAGACAAAAGAAGCCTGTAAGAAGGACACCCTCCTTCGCAGATTCTAAGTGAACTTCAGCGTTTTAAATATCATGACCACCCCTGAAAAGACTCAACAATACGTTCTCTCAACCTATGGCAGATTCCCCCTGACCGTCGCGCGGGGGAAAGGAACTTCTCTCTGGGATGAAAAGGGACAGGAGTACCTTGATTTCTGCGCCGGCATTGCCACTTGCTCTTTAGGTCATTGCCATCCGGCCTTAACGCAAGCCATCACCAAGCAGGCAGAAACTCTCATGCACTGCTCGAATCTCTATTTCATCGAGCCACAGGCAGACCTCGCAGAATTCATTGTCGAAAAAATCGTGCAACGCCCAGGAAAGATCTTCTTCTCCAATTCTGGGGCCGAAGCCAATGATGGCTTAATCAAGCTTGCTCGAAAGCATGGCCTAAAAAGTGACCGACATGAGATCATCACCTTCAACCAATCATTTCATGGCCGAACGATCGGCTCCATGACCGCCACCGCACAGGATAAGATTCATGGAGGCTTTGGCCCTCTCCTCCCCGGATTTCACTACTCTCCACTCAATGACCTAGAAGCTCTTGAAAAAGTCGTCTCAGAGAAGACCGTCGCTTTTTTGTTAGAACCCATTCAAGGCGAAGGAGGAGTCCATTCCGTCACCAAAGAATTTCTCGAAGGCCTCCAGATCATCGCTAAAGAAAAAGACATCCTCATTTTGATGGACGAAGTCCAAGTCGGCTTTGGGCGCACCGGCGAACTCAATGGTTACGATGCCATCCTATCGGGCTTTGCCCCGGACGCCATCTCCTGGGCTAAGGGCATGGGGGGAGGATTCCCCATCGGGTGCTTCTATGTCGCAGAACAACACGCTCCCCTGCTCGGCCCAGGAACGCATGGCTCTACTTACGGAGGAAATGCGCTGGCCTGCGCCGCATCCAAAGCCGTGATTGAGACCATCCTCTCAGAAAATCTCACCGAGAATGTCAAAGCAAGAGAAGCTCAAATTCGCGAAACCATCACGAACTGGCAGCACCCCGCCATCAAAGAAATCCGCGGACGAGGCCTCCTTTTAGGAATCGCGCTCGATCCTGAAAAACTGGACACCCCCGATGATCAAGCGCCCTCGATCCACCTCTGCTCACAGCTCTTAAAAGCCGGACTCCTCGTGCCACCAGCAGGTCCGGAAACCATTCGCTTCCTCCCGCCGCTCAACGTGACGGAAGAGGAAACGAACCAGGCTCTCGCAATCCTGCGTGAGACCTTGAGTTAGGATCTATTTGATCAGAGAACCTAGAAGGGTGTTCATACTCGCCACGACGCTCGCCGGGTTTTTCACCATTCCGGCAGCAAGCAGCGCATTATCAGCGAGCTGATTTGCCACCTTGGCCGCGACTTCTTCATTCTCATTCTTAAGAGCATTCAGCTTAGCAATGAGTTCGTGACTTGGGTTAAATTCCAAACGCGCTTTGAGATCGGGCGCATCCTGACCCATCGCCTCCATCATTGCTCGCACCTGTCCACTCGGTGCATCCTGCGGGGTGAGTGCCACCACGGGGTGCGATACTAAGCGCTTCCCGACATCGACGCTTTCCACCTTCTCTCCCAGAGTCTTCCCTAACCACTCGACGAGAGATTTACTCTCCTCTTCACTTAATTTGTTCTCCGTATCAGCCAGATCATCGAGCTCGATCTCGGCCCGATCTGCGCTTACCAGTTTCTTCCCTTTATACTCATTTAAGGTTTCTAAAATGTAGTCATCGACTGAATCATGGAAGAGAGCGACTTCAATCCCCCGCTTTTCGAAAGCCTCTAAATACGGACCATTCTCCATCGCTTCACGATCAAGCCCTGTCAGGTAATAAATGGTATCCTGACCTTCCTTGGCTCGCGTGACATAAGCATCGAAACCAGTCTGCTCTCCTTGATCCAACATGCTGGATTCGAAACGCAGGAGGGAAGCCAAAGACTCTTGTTGGTCGAAGGAGGTCGCGATTCCTTCTTTCAGGAAACGGCCAAATCGTTCATAGAATTCGTGATACTTTTCAGGCTCATTTTTAGCCTGTTTCGAAAGCTCTTTAATATACCGCTTGGTCAAAACACGATTCAGCTTCTGCACCAAGGCGCTGTCCTGCATTGATTCGCGGGAAATATTCAACGGAAGATCTGCGCTATCCACCACTCCGCGAAGAAAGCGCAACCATTCTGGCAAAAGCCCTTGCGGCTCGGCATCAATGAGAACTTTACGGCAGTAGAGCGCCACTCCAGCCTTCATCTGTCCCATGCCAAATTTTTCCTGATTCTCGGCAGGGGTAAAGAGGAGGGCATTGATGTCCAAAGGCGCATCCGCACTGAAGTGGAGCTTAGCCCGTGGCTCGTCATACGCATGCGCACAATATTTGTAGAATTCGGTATACTCCTCGTCGCTGATTTCACTTTTCGATTTTAACCAGATGGCCTCTTGCGTGTTGACCACTTCTCCATTCACCTTTAGCGGGAAAGAGACGAAACGTGAATATCGCTCGATAATTCCTTTGAGGGTCGCTTCTTGAGCGAAGTCTTCGGAGTCCTCTTTTAAGTGAACGACAATTTTACATCCCCGCTGCTGTTCGTCCGCAGCATCAATGGTGTACCCAGTCTGACCGTCACTCGACCACACGAGATTTTCCGCCTCCTCATCCCAGGAATGAGTAAAGACCTCCACCTTATCAGCAGCCATGAATGCAGAGTAAAAGCCCACTCCAAATTGCCCGATGACGGAGGCATTATTATCACCTTTTTCTTTTAACGCTTCGAGGAATTCCTTGGAACCGGAACGCGCAATCGTTCCGAGATTATCGCTCAGTTCTTGGCGATTCATGCCAATCCCATGATCCAGGAAGGTCAAAGTTTTGGCTTCTTCATCGGTCGTAATATTGATCTCCAGCGGCAAATCACCCTGATAAATTGAATTTTCAGTCAGCTGCTTGAGACGTAATTTTTCGAGAGAATCAGAGGAGTTCGAAATCAGCTCCCGCACAAAAATCTCTTTATCAGTATAAAGAGAATGAATGACAATATCGAGAAGCTGACGGACTTCGGCCTGGAAGGATTGGGTTTCGCTCATAAATTGAATGAATTTGTGAGCGCAAAATAGCGATCATCCCTTTCCTGTCAACGATCAGCCGTAAACAATCCTGCGCAATCTGAACCTGTGGAAAGGAATCAGTGGTTCGCGAATCTATACTCGCTTCGCCACTGATCCATTTGCCTTCCTCAAAACGAGGGGATTTCAGCTTCGGGGGTTGACGTTAACTAGGATTCGAATGAACTCGAGTTAACATTTTTAATCTCTCGGCACGATACGAATGTTCTGATTGAAAACGTCGTTGGTTTGTTCGGCACTGAATTGATTTTCGGCCATCCAATCTTCTGCAGCCTGTCGGTCACGTCCATGCCATTTTCTTAGAACATCTTTGGTCGTTTCCCAGCGATTCTTTGAATCAGAAATCAAGCCAACCCATTCTAGAGAACTCTGAGGATCGATTGAGTTTAGCTCTCTAACATAAGAATTGACCGCAAAATCTCGAGATTCTCCCTGTTCAATAGCTCCGATCCATTCAGCAGCGGCATAAGGATCCTCTCGGGCCCATTTTTCAATAATTCCCGCGTAGGCATATCCTTGATTATTTTTATCCGCCAAGCTCTCTGCCCATACGATCGATGCCTCTCGATCAACTTCCGTAAGTCCCGAAGCAACGGTATGGAATGCTTCATCGTTGATCACGTTCTGATACTTTTCAGAGACAAGCGCATTTGCGGCATCTATTGGGTTCTGCGATGACCACGTTTCAAAGATCCCTACGGCTAAGTTCTGCGATAGCGAATTGCTCGGCGACTGGATCACTTTTTCTAAAGCTGCTTCTGGATCCTTCTTCGCCCAACTCAGGTCACCTATTTTCGCATAACCTTCGGTCACCTCGGACGGCGGCAGAGAGAGGAGGAAATCGACTTGCTCTTCTGTCCCTCTCCACCATCCGGAGAGAGAGGCATCCAGAGCGAGATCTCGATGAAGCGGATTGTCAAATTCCATGGCTTTTGCCATCGCTCCTTTCGGGTCAGACAACGCCCACCCTGCAAATACTCCTTGCAGGGCTGTATTCGAGTCGCTGCCCTCGGGCAGTTGATCTAAAAGTTTGAGCGCCTGTTTGGGATTGTTACTCGCCAACTCACCTGCGATGGACGCCAGGGCCATTCTACGAGACTGCGATTGGTCCAGTGATTGAGCCATTTCCCATGCCCTACTGGGATCAAACTGAGAAAGCTTCGTCAAAAGTTCAGGATAAATTTGTACCTGAGAGGTGCCCTGTTTGAAAGCGCTGGCGAGTTTTAAAGCCTGTTCAATATCAGTTCTCCCAATATTAAGTATCGTTACAGCCACATCTCCCATTGGCAAATTATGCTCCCCGACATCGTTAATAAGGCTAATCAGTTGTTCGGGCGCCTGCTCAGAGAGCATCTCGAACGTTCTTCCGATGATAGCCGATTTTTCCTGAATGTTTTGAACTGAATCCAACCACGCTTTCGCACTTTTGAAATCTGCTTGCATCCACCGTTCCGCAGCGAGTGCAAGGACATCCCCCCCGCCGGCATCAAATTGATTTTTATGAATCCACTGAGCCGCAAACGCGGGATCGTTCTCACTGAGATGATCGATGAAGTCGCCCCTTGACGAATCGTCAAATTGGTCTCGATTCTTGAGCGCCCACTCTGCCGCACCTTTCGCATCTTTCTTGGCGAACTCTTGTGCCAGCGTCATTAAGATCTGATTTTTTTCACGAGACTGTGGCATTGAGCCGGCCTGTGCAAAAGCTTCCTCGGGGTCCTTCTGGAACCATTCGGCATAAATTGATTGCCAAATCTCAACGCGATCAAATCCTTTGATTTTTTTTGCCTCTTCAAATGCGGACTCGGGATCAGATTCAGCCCACTTTCTAAAGAGTCTGTCAGCCGGAACTCCTTTCGTATCCTTCAAAAGAGCAAGAGCTTTCTTCGGGTCACTGGCCACCATCATCTCTAAGGCCATTTCCTGCGCCATTTGACGGGCATGAGAATTTTTTAAATTCATGATTTGACTCCAAACTTCATCTGGATTGTTTTTCGCAAATAATTCCCCAAGAACAACGCGCACGTGTTGCTCCTGTTTCATCTCAACCGCAGTTGCAGCGGAGGCAAGAGCCCCTTGAGAATCAAGTTGCGCCCAACGCTCGTAGAGCAAATCGAAGGCGATCCCCGTCTTGTGCCAATTATTCCAACCCTTTGCTTTGAGTTCTTTTTTAAAGACCTCAAGTTCATCTTCATTCGCCTCAGAATAGAGAATTGTGAGATTAGAAATTAAATCTTTGATCGTGCTTGAATCATTATACACGGTAAGCAACTTATCTCTGCCACTCTGATTACTCGACAGGACCGTCGACACGCGAGCTTGATTTCCAGAAGAGAAAATTCTTCCCTGGACATTTTCGCGCTTCGATGAGGTAGAAGAGTGACTCTCTGAAGCACTTTCCGGTTGCTTCAAATAAAGGAAAATTGTCGCTGCCAGAATCACGAATAGAATGCTGATACTTGTTTTCATTTTATTTCTTATGTAAAGTGATGTTATTTATCGTATATTAATACTTACTAAATGAGGGGAGGCGGTATGGGGTGGGACGCTAGAGCATCGCGAACGACTCTCATCAGCGAGTCACTCACTTGGCCAGTAATAGTCGCATCGACTCACTGGATTAATCCTGTATTGATGATGCCTTGGTCAAAATGGGCACTTTGACCAAGGCTAGGCTAATTTATTAGACTAGGCTTAATTTCTTATTACCTGAGGTTTCTGTATTTATATGTTTTCCTAGGATCTTTCCCTGGATAATCTAAGATCCAAGTGGCATGGATCCATTGATTCTTAGCTTTTCTCCAGATTTGGAATAAACGCAGTGGCGCGTTTCGTCTAACATTCCTGTCATCCTTTCTAAAATTCCTGCCTTGCACAAAAAAGTCACTTTTGTGTCTATCACGGAGATTTGAACTGTCACGATTGCTAATTAGAAGTCGGTAATCCACTGTATCAATGCGAACCTGTCCCCCACCACGATTTGTGGCTACAATTGTCGCTCTGGCGGTTTCTGTTTTATAAGACCACCAAGGGACAAAACCTGCAGCCGAGGTCACAGAAGGCAGCATTATTAACCCTAGTAATATTAGTATTTTCCTTTTGTTTAACATAGTAGTTTTGTATTTGTTTCAGCTCTTGTTAGAGCTGTTAGATTTAAGAACATTTTTTTTGTTTTATGTCTATAGTAATATAGATTTTTTTTCACATGTAATACAATTTCATGATCGCAATCCTCTAAATTCACTTATTTGGAGTCATTTATAGAGATTCCGAGTGATTGCTTTTGCAAAAAATCCTTAACTCATACTACTTTTAATTAATCATTTCACCAAAAACCAATCCATCTTGCATGGAAGATCTTAACATTATCATAATACATTGCATTTCGCTCAATTCCTACTCGTAATGACAGAATCGACTTTTTGAAAACCATCATTCGTTTATTATTATGCATTTCGTACGACACACGATATAAAC
>CALGLJ010000057.1 GCA_937930235.1 uncultured Verrucomicrobiales bacterium
CATCGAGGCGACAGGCTCTGAGATAATTGATCATCAAATTTTGTTTCACCATTGTTCGCTTCCGAAAAAGCCCGCACACATTCACCCCTTCTTTCACCGGAGTGAGTCCGACATAGCCCCCTTCCCCAAGGTGCATTTCTAGGGAATCTCCGAGTTCCACTTCTTGAAAATGTGCTTTGAGACCAAACCATGAACTCTTCTTGTCCAATAAACGACCCGCCGCCCACACAAACCCCTCGCGGGGAGTGCGCAGCACGCGTTCTTTCACCCGCAAACTTCCTCCAAGAGCCTTAAAGCGACGTCTCATTCGCTCATCCATTTCCCAGCGAGACATCCCCAGTGCAGGACGCTCCAGCTCGGCTTCGAGAACTTTTTCTCCCTTCATCCACCAACACGTCTTTTGATGACGGAATGCGTCCTGAAATAGATCGACCAAACCTAACTGAGTCAGAGTCTCATGAGTCACCCCATTGACAAATTCCCCACAAACTCGATGGCGAGGATACGTTCCCGCTTCTCGAATGATCACCGGAACATCGTGCTCTCGCAGCGCAATCCCCAGAGACAATCCTGCAAGTCCACCTCCTGCAATCTCAACCTGCTTCATCTCCTCCATGCTACCACTCGGATCCCCCCAAGCAATGAGACCTCTTCCTGCATCACCCAATCATCTCCCATCTGAAGCAATTGTTTTAACTCTCCACGCCGAAACCCGGCGCGAATGCTCACCATCATATCGTGTCGCGTCACCTCATTGATCAACGGCCAGAGCAAGGCTCCTTCTGCTAGCGAAATACGCGAACGCCAAGGCTCGACTGCGACCAATTTCTTACGCGTTTGGATCAACTCCCCCAAGCGACCAAGCGCATCATCATCAAAGTGATGCAGGATTAAGTTCGCCACCACGACCTCTCCCTCCGCCTCTGGGAAGGTCTCAAAGAGATTTCCGGTAATCCACTTTCCTTGAAAACCATCGGGTTGATTCTGAAAATCCAAACCCGTCACGTGATCAAGCTGGCTTGCCAACTCGCCAGTGCCCGCTCCCAGCTCCAGCACGGAACCTTCTTCCTCTTCGAGTTGTTTGATAATCCAGCGCTCATTCCCCATCAAAAAGTTAATCATGCGAAGATCTTTACGACTCCGGAGCGCCCGCGGATCGTCTCCCGGCAGCTCGTCTAAAATCTCTGGTGCAACGATTCGTTTCATAGCCAAAAAATATCAACCACGATTACCACCACCATCGCTACCCCGGTGAGAATATTCATCATCAATCCAGCTAAGGTTCCTAGAACAGATCCCACTCCCGAAACCGTTGCAGGTTTCACCGTCTTGGAAGCCATCAGCCATTCGCACCCAAAAGCCCCGATCAACGGCCCCAAAAGCAATCCAAAAGGCATGAAAAAGAGGCCAATCAAACCTCCGACAAATGCTCCAAACGCCCCCCATTTCGTCCCCCCAAACCACCGAGACCCCATCGCCCCACTCAAAAATTCAAACCCCTGCGCCAAAATTAGACCAATTCCCAAAATGACTAATCCCCAAATACTCACCCCTCCTCCATCATCTAAGGAAAAGAATGGGATGAAAGCCGCTCCAAAAACCAACAAATGCCCCGGCAGAAAAGGCACCACCATCCCAATCAAACCCAGAAGAATCAGGCTGCTCATCGCCACCCAGACACTCCCATGCAAAGTCCAATCTAAAATGCTCTCCCACATCTCTTCATCTATCGCTTCTGACACGCAGATCAACCATTGCAAAATCCCTTCCTTTTTCCATTCGCAGGCATGTCATTGATTTAAAAAATTAAAGCCTCGAACACCTTGCGGCATTCGAGGCTTGAAATGAATCATGAGAATGAAGCGACCTTAAGCCGATTCTTCCGAGGTCGCAGGCGGTTCTACCACTTCCCCTTCAGCCGGAGGAGCTTCTCCCTCAGCGGGGGCTTCCCCTTCAGCAGGCTCTTCTTTGATCGGTTCAGGTTCTTCAACCGTCATCTCGAAGTCAGAATTCTTATGCGTTGGGAAACCAGTTCCCGCCGGGATCAGATGACCCATAATGACATTCTCTTTGAAGCCACGGAGAGTATCAATCTTACCAAGAGTCGCAGCATCAGTCAGAACACGAGTCGTGTCCTGGAAGGATGCGGCCGAGATGAAGGATTCGGTCTCGATAGACGCTTTGGTAATTCCAAGAAGCACTGGCTCGGCCTCGGCCGGCTTACCCCCTTCGGCGAGAATACGCTTATTCTCCGCATTAAAGGTCGTCTTCTCAACTTGGTCTCCCCAAAGGAATTCCGTATCACCAGGCTCACTGATTTTCACCTTACGAAGCATCTGGCGAATGATAATCTCGATATGCTTATCGTTGATCTCCACCCCTTGTGAACGGTAAACGGTCTGAACCTCGTTTGTCAGGTGCTCCTGAAGCGCTTGTGGTCCTTTTGCTTCGAGCAGATCTTCGGGAGCCACTGGGCCTTCCGTAATCTGATCTCCTGCTTTCACCGAATCTCCTTCGCCCACGATCATGTGCTTACCCATAGGGACCAGATGATCTGCGCTTTCGAGAGACTCAGGATTTGTGACAATCACTTTCCGCTTTCCGCGAACCGTCCCGCCAAAGGTAATGTCTCCGTTAATCTTCGCGATCACACAAGCATCCTTCGGACGGCGGGCCTCAAAGAGTTCCGCGACTCGTGGCAGACCACCGGTAATATCACCAGTTTTGGCAACCTTACGTGGAGTTCGGGCAAGCTGGGTTCCCCCTGCGATTTTTGCCCCTTCTTTCACGGAAAGGTGAGCGCCAACCGGAATGGAGTAGTTTGCCAGAACATCCTTTGTCTTAGGATCTACGATGACGACTTGCGGATGAAGATCTTCTTTGTGCTCAGTCACGGTCAGCCCCTTCTTCCCAGTTTCCTTATCGGTCTCGGACTGAATGGTAATTCCTGTGATCATATCACGGAATTCAATCTTACCAGCTCTCTCCGTAATAATCGGCACGGAGTGCGGATCCCAAGTAAAGATCTGGGCTCCTTTCTTCACATCTTCCCCGTCAGGGATATTGATGACTGAGCCGATGACAACATTGTAGCTCTCAAGCTCAAGACCGTCTTTATCGCGAACACTGACAGATCCATTCTTATTCAAGACCACAAAGTTCCCATCAACGTCTTTCACCGTACGAAGGTCATTGTAGATCACAACCCCTTTATTCTTGGCGTTAATGAATGGCTGCTTGGTCGCACCAAAGGCCACCCCACCGGAGTGGAATGTGCGCATCGTCAACTGCGTTCCAGGCTCTCCAATGGATTGAGCCGCGATAATTCCGACAGCCTCACCAATCTTACCTACCTGCCCTGTGGCCAGGTTGAGACCGTAACAAGACTGACAGCAACCACGCTCGGACTCACAAGTGAGCGCTGAACGGATTTTCAGAGTCACTTGCCCGACATTTTCAATAGCGAGCGAAGTTGCCTCATCAATCAATTGACCTTTCTTGACGATCACTTCCTGCGAGACCGGATCAGTGATCTTCTCACAAGAAACACGACCATGAATCCGAAGCGCCAAGGAAGCGGCTTCTTCATCACCAGAGTAGATTGCTTCTACGGTAATTCCCTTATTTGTTCCACAATCCGGCTCGGTGATAATGACGTCCTGAGACACATCCACGAGCTTACGAGTCATGTAACCGGAGTCAGCCGTCTTAAGCGCGGTATCAGCGAGACCTTTACGCGCTCCGTGGGTGGAAATAAAGTATTCCAACACGGAGAGACCTTCACGGAAGTTAGAGGTAATCGGGCGCTCGATGATCTCACCAGATGGCTTGGCCATGAGACCACGCATTCCAGAGAGCTGCTTAATTTGGTTCTTATTACCACGAGCTCCGGAATCGACCATCATAAAGAGTGGGTTCGCCTTCTTAGAGCCTTCGTTATATTCCAGCTTCCGGTAGAGAGCATTTGCGATGTTATCAGAACAGCGCGTCCAGACATCAACCACTTTCTGGTAGCGCTCCCCATTGGTAATGACCCCATTGCGGTAGTGCTTAGAAACGGTCTCGATCTCTTCATACGCCTTACGAAGTTCCTCGGGTTTCTCTTCCGGAATCACCATATCGACGATTCCAATGGAACAACCGGAACGAGTCGCCTCTTTGAAGCCAAGCTCCTTGAGCTTATCCATGGTCTTCACCGTGGCCTTACCACCGGCAGCCTGGTAGCAACGCCAGATGATATCTCCAATCTGACCTTTCCCAACATTGTTGTTAAAGAAGCCAACTCCATCTGGCCAAATTTCATTAAAGCGAACCCGACCTGGAGTCGTTTCGATAATTTTGGCATCCTTATCCCCAAAGACGGTATCACGACCGAAGTCCGGGTTACGCACTCGGATATACTGGTGATAATCCACCTTGCGGTTCGCAATGGCAAACTCCACCTCCGTCGTATTCTCGAAAAGAGGCAGGTGTTCTTGCTTCTCACGATCTTTCGCAGTGCGAATCCGAGCCCAAGTGAGATAGTATGTTCCTAAAATAATATCCTGAGAAGGAGTGATGACAGGACGTCCAGAGGCAGGCGAGAAGATGTTATTTGTCGCCAACATGAGCTGACGGGCTTCCATCTGAGCCTCCACTGAAAGTGGAACGTGAACCGCCATTTGATCTCCATCAAAATCCGCATTGTAAGCACCGCAGGTGAGCGGGTGCAGACGAATCGCAGATCCCTCAATCAGAACAGGCTCGAATGCCTGAATCGAGAGACGGTGAAGCGTCGGAGCACGATTCAACATCACGGGGTGACCTTTAGTTACCTCAGCTAAGATATCCCAAACCTCGGGAGTCTTGCGATCAATCATCTTCTTGGCGCTACGCACGGTGTGGCAGTAACCCAGCTCCTTAAGACGACGAATGATGAACGGCTCAAACAAGGTCAGAGCCATCTTCTTAGGAAGACCACACTGATTGAGAGTGAGCTCAGGTCCGATCACGATCACAGAGCGACCGGAGTAATCTACCCGCTTACCAAGAAGGTTCTGACGGAAACGTCCACCCTTACCTTTGAGCATGTCAGAAAGTGACTTGAGCGCACGGTTTCCGGCACCCGTCACCGCACGACCATGACGGCCGTTGTCAAAGAGAGCATCGACCGCCTCCTGGAGCATACGCTTCTCGTTGCGAATGATGACCTCCGGGGTCTTCAACTGCATGAGATTACGGAGACGATTGTTCCGGTTGATCACACGACGATAGAGATCGTTCAGATCGGAAGTCGCAAAGCGTCCTCCTTCCAGAGGAACGAGGGGACGAAGATCTGGTGGAATGACCGGCAAAACGGTCATAATCATCCACTCAGGGCGTGAATTGGACTGAAGGAAACCACGAGCCAGCTTGAGGCGCTTGGCAAGTTTCTTACGGTTCTGCTTAGAGCGAGTCGCCTCCATCGCCTCTTCAAGCTCCACAATGAGCTCTTCGAGATTGACCTGAGAGAGGAGATCACGGATTGCATCCGCTCCCATTCCGGCGCGGAATGCTTCCTCACCGTAATCTTCTTCTGCATCACGAAGCTCAGTCTCAGTCAGAAGCTGGCCGCGCTCGAGAGGAGTCTTACCCGGCTCGGTCACAAGATAATCTTCGTAATAAATGATCCGCTCAAGCTCACGAGCAGTCATGTCAAGGACAAGACCAATCCGAGATGGCATACACTTGTAAAACCAGATGTGAGAGACGGGAACAGCAAGATCAATGTGTCCCATGCGCTCGCGACGAACGCGGCTCAGAGTCACTTCCACGCCACAGCGGTCGCAAGTAACGCCCTTGTGCTTGATTCGTTTGTATTTTCCACAGGCACACTCCCAGTCTCGGGTAGGTCCGAAAATACGCTCACAGAAAAGACCGCCTTTTTCAGGTTTGAAGGTTCGGTAGTTAATGGTTTCCGGGTTCTTCACCTCACCCATCGACCAAGACCGGATGGTCTCAGGATTGGCAACGGTAATAGAGACTTGATCAAATGGCTCAGGCTTTTGATCGACCCCGTAAAGCTCGCGGAGATTTGTTTCAACACTCATGATAAATAATGGTTTGTGTTAGTTCGCTAGGGTTGGGGTTTAGATAGTCAGATCATCGAGAGAGAAGTCATCACTTCCAGCCTCACCCGGTTTAACACCAGAGCGGCCAGGTTTCACGTCCAGCCCCAGAGATTGCATCTCTTTGATCAGGACGTTGAAGCTCTCAGGAGTTCCTGCTTCGAGGTTATTATCGCCTTTGACGATTGCTTCGTAAATTCGAGTTCGGCCTTGCACGTCATCCGACTTCACCGTCAGGAGTTCCTGCAAGGTGTATGCGGCACCATAGGCTTCAAGCGCCCACACCTCCATCTCACCGAATCGCTGACCACCGTATTGGGCCTTACCGCCGAGAGGCTGCTGGGTCACAAGAGAGTATGGACCAACTGCACGAGCGTGGATCTTATCCGCGACGAGGTGACCGAGCTTTAACATGTAGATAATGCCGACCACAACAGGCTGGTGAATCGCTTCCCCAGTGCGGCCATCATAAAGAGTGGATTTACCGGCAACGGATCCGTCTTTACCATCTCCGATCCAAGTAAAGCCATCGACTTTCTTCGCTTCAGACATGTAGTTCCAAATTTTTTCTTCTGGAATACCATCAAAAATAGGAGTCGCTACTTTAAAGCCGAGCGCTTTAGCCGCGACTCCAAGGTGAGTTTCCAAAACCTGTCCAACGTTCATTCGAGAAGGAACACCCAGTGGGTTCAAGCAGATATCAACCGGAGTTCCATCAGAGAGGAACGGCATATCTTCTTCGGGCACGATGACCGCGACCACCCCTTTGTTTCCATGACGTCCAGCCATTTTGTCTCCAACGCTCAGCTTACGCTTCGCCGCGACAAAGACCTTGACCTCTTTGACTACTCCAGGATCGATTTCGTCTCCGCTCTCGATCTGATCAAGACGACGCTCCCGATCTCCATCAAGCTCGGCAAAGCGAGACTCGAATCCAGAAATAATTTCGAGAATCTTGTTCCGAATCGGAGAAGGATCAATTTCGATATGATCGTAAACGGAAGCGAGCTTCCGAAGGAGAGTTTTGGTAATCTTACGGTTGGCCGGAATGATGATCTCCCCGGACTGCGCATTCACCACATCGAGTGGAATTTTTTCTCCAAGAAGAATATCAGAAAGCTTCTCTGTGAGCTGATCCGTGAGTTGGTCTTTCTTCTTCTTGTGCTCGTCGTTGATCTTCTTGAGCTGCTTCTTCAGCTTCGCGGGATCAGCTTCGATTTCCTTACGACGTGCCATTCCGTGAGTGGAGACCCGAATATCTTGAACGATTCCAGTGCAGCCAGATGGAACTCGCAGGGAGGTGTCTTTCACGTCGGCTGCTTTCTCACCAAAGATGGCACGGAGCAGGCGCTCTTCCGGAGCGAGTTCGGTTTCGGATTTCGGGGTAATTTTACCAACGAGAATGTCGCCTGGCTTCACTTCCGCACCAATACGGACGATTCCATCATGGTCGAGATTCTTGAGAGCCTCTTCACCCACATTTGGAATGTCACGAGTAATTTCTTCAGGCCCAAGCTTGGTGTCACGAGCAGCACACTCAAACTCACTGATGTGAATTGAGGTATAAACATCGTCTTTCACCATGCGCTCGGAGATCACGATGGCATCCTCAAAGTTATATCCATTCCATGGCATGAACGCCACGAGAACGTTGCGACCCAAGGCCAGTTCACCAAATTCCGTGTTCGGACCATCTGCGATGATATCACCATTCTTGATCTTCTGCCCCGATTTGACGAGAGGCTTCTGATTGATACAAGAACCGGAGTTCGAACGCATAAACTTACGCAGAGGATAAACATAGATCCCCTTTTCAGGACTGGATCTGATGGCCTCTGGCTCAGAAAGGAAACGCTCTTCAGAAACAGGGAGTGACCCATCCTTAGTCGTGATGATGTATTCCGAGGTCGCAGTAGCGACAACTCCATCAGCTTCAGAAACAATCACCGCTCGTGAATCACGGGCAGCTTTTTCTTCCAGCCCAGTTCCAATGTAGGGAGAGTCTGAAACAAGAAGTGGCACTCCTTGCCGCTGCATGTTTGATCCCATGAGAGCACGGTTCGCATCATCGTGCTCAAGGAATGGGATGAGTCCGGCTGCGACCGAGACGAGTTGCTTGGGAGAAACATCCATGTAATCCACCCGGTCTGGGTCGACTTCGAGAAATTCTCCTCGCTCCCGAGCGGTAATCCGCTCATTCACGAACACGCCTTTGCTGTCGATGGCATTGTTTGCCTGTGCGATGAGGAAACCTTCTTCTTGATCTGCAGTAAGGTATTCGATGGTGTTAGACACTTTCCCCTTTTTCACGACTCGGTATGGAGTCTCGATAAATCCGAACTCATTAATGCGCGCGTAAGTACACATCGAGTTAATCAAACCGATGTTCGGACCCTCGGGAGTCTCAATAGGGCAAATCCGGCCGTAGTGCGAGGTATGCACATCTCGCACCTCAAAACCAGCTCGATCACGATTCAAACCGCCAGGTCCAAGCGCTGAAAGACGGCGCTTGTGAGTCAACTCGGCCAGCGGATTCGTCTGATCCATGAACTGGGAGAGTTGGGAACGACCAAAGAAATCGCGCACGACGGCAGAGAGCGCCTTCGGGTTGATCAATTTCTGCGGAGTCATCCCCTCAATATTGACATTAAAGAGAGTCATGCGCTCCTTCACCAAACGTTCGGTTCGGGCAAGACCGACTCGGCACTGATTCGCAAGAAGCTCGCCAACGGCACGAACACGGCGGGAACTCAGGTGATCAATATCATCGAGAATACCCTCTCCTTTCTTCAAGGTGAGCATGTATTTCACTGCTGCGAGGAAATCCTCTCCGACCATGATTCGCTCATTGGAATCGATATCGATTTTCAGCTTTTGGTTGATCTTATAACGTCCAACCCGAGTGAGATCGTATTTTTTGGGATCAAAGAAGAGGCGCTTGAGAAGAGCGCGCGCATTTGCCGCTGTCGGAGGATCTCCGGGGCGGAGTTTGCGATAGATGTCCTTGAGAGCAGATTCTTCATCAAATGCAGGATCTTTCTTAAGAGATTTAATGAGAATTTCGTCCTCAGAAGCGTCAATGACCTCGATGCTCTTGGTGCCGAGAGCCACCAACTGACGCACAACCCCGATTGAGAGAGGTTCGTAAGCGCGGGCTACGACGATTTCACCATCCTTGATATCCTCAAAGGCCATCAGAGAAGCAAGAGACTCCTCGTCCATCTTCTCGCTAATCTTCAGTTTCTGAATCTTATAAAACTGCTCCACCAAGGTGCGCTCTTCAGGGTATCCAAGAGCACGGAGGAAAGTCGTCGCGAGGAACTTCCGGCGACGGCGGCGGCGATCGAGATAGACATACATGAGATCGTTCGTATCGAACTGGACCTCAAGCCATGATCCACGATCAGGAATGATGCGGAAGGAATGGAGAATTTTCCCGTTCAAGTGAACGGATTTTTCAAAACAGATTCCCGGAGAACGGTGGAGCTGGGACACAATCACCCGCTCGGCGCCGTTGATAACAAATGTTCCCCGACGAGTCATCATGGGGAGCTCACCCATATATACTCGCTCTTTCTTGGTGCCGGTGTCGTCCTTCAAGTTGAAGGTGACATACAGAGCGGCAGAAAATGTCTCTCCTGAGCGCAAGGCATCGAGGGCAGACATCTTCGAATCCTCAATATCGTAGGAGACGAATCCAAGTTCAATCGTTTCGTCATAGCTCTTGATCGGGAAAACTTCCTCAAACACTGCCTGCAAACCGGTTTCGGTACGCTGGGAGGGAGGAACGTCTTTTTGCAGAAAGTCCTCGTAGGACTTAGACTGCACCTCGATCAGGTTTGGAGGCTCAATCACCTCTTTGATGGTTCCGAAGTATTCTCGCTTCAACATGATTTAGTCCTGATGGAATTTACACCGGACCTAGGGTAGGGCCGGTGTTTTTGGGTTCTGGGTCTGGAATTGCAATTCCGTCTGTGAATGGGCACGAACGGAGAAAAAGAAATTTAAATCATAAATTTTTTTTTCTCCGACCGGGCCCGACTCTCGCAATGTAAAAATGTGAGAGTCGGGTGATAAAATCGGATGACTACTTGAGCTCGACCTTAGCGCCAGCTTCTTCAAGTGCCTTTTTCGCTTCCTCAGCAGCCTCTTTAGGAGCGCCTTCGAGGATTGGAGCAGGTGCGCCTTCAACAAGCTTCTTCGCATCGGCAAGTCCGAGTCCAGAAGCGATTCCGCGCACTGCTTTAATGACAGCAATCTTGTTGCCACCAGCTTCTGCGAGGATCACATCGAATTCAGATTTTTCTTCAGCAGGAGCAGCGTCTCCGCCACCACCGCCACCACCAGCGGCGGCGACTGCTACTGGAGCGGCAGCGCTAACGCCCCACTCTTCTTCAAGATGTTTTACTAATTCGGCGGCTTCCAAAACGGAAAGCTTACCAAGTTCTTCTGCAATTTTTGTAATGTCTGACATTGTCTTAGTTTTTCGGTATCGTCGCGCCCAAAGCTTTCGGACATTTCAATTTCAATGCTATGAAATCGACGAGGAACCAGTTGTTTGTTCCAGGAATTCCGAACCTCCTAGGAAGGAAGCAAGGAAAACCATCTGTTCAAATTGTTTATTCTCCGCCGTCGAATTTCGCTTGAATGATACGGGCAAGGCTTGCACCTGGCTCGTTGAGGGTGCGAACCAGCTTGGAAGCTGGGGCATTGATGGTGGAAAGGAGCTGAGCGAGAAGCACTTCGCGTGCCGGAAGAGCTGCAAGAGCTTTCACCTGAGCTGCATCCAAGACATCACCATCGAGGACTCCTGCACGAATTTCTGGTTTCTCAAACTCCTTTTCAAAGTTGGCAACGACCTTAGCCACCGCACAAACATCTGCGTCACCGGTGACAAAAGCAGTCTGGCCAATGAGATTTTCGCTCAGGTCAGGGAGTCCTGCATCAGCAAGAACGCGCTTCATGAAAGTATTTTTGGCAACATGGCACTCCGCACCTTGTTCCTGCAGGCGATTGCGAAGCTCATTGAAAGCAGGAACAGTCGTTCCGGTGTAATCAACGACCAAGACGAAGGGAGAGGCGTCGACACGCTCTTTGATTTCGTCGAGAATATATTTTTTATCAGGATTCATGGGATTGGCTCTTGATTAGATGGTGTAAAGTGAGGGCTCAAGCTTCAGTCCAGGAAGCATCGAGGCAGAAAGAGTCACATTCTGGATGTAATTTCCCTTTGCAGAAGCTGGTTTCGCTTTCACAAGAGATTCAATGAGGGCTCCGGCATTTTCTGAGATCTGAGCCTCAGAAAAAGAAAGCTTACCCACCGCTGCTGCGATATTCGCATTTTTGTCGATTTTGTAATCGATGCGGCCCGCCTTCACCGCGCTCACGGCTTTTGCGGTGTCATCGGTTACAGTGCCAGTCTTAGGATTGGGCATGAGGCCGCGTGGTCCGAGAACACGGGCGACTTTGCGCACTTCCGTCATGGCATCTGGGGTGGCGATCGCGGCATCGAAATCGACATATCCGTCTTGCACCTTTTTAATGAGGTCTTCGAAGCCGACTTCATCCGCTCCCGCATCCTGGGCCGCTTTGGCCGCATCGCCAGAAGCAAACACAATCACCTTGATTTTCTTACCAGTCCCGTGTGGGAGAGCTACCGATCCGCGGACCATCTGATCGCTCTTCCGAGGATCTACTCCGAGATTTGCTGAAATGGTGATCGTTCCGTCGAATTTCGGAGCGGGAAATTTTTTCAGAAGGGCAGCGGCTTCGTCGAGAGAGTAGGTCTTACTCTCTTCAACGAGGGCGGCGGCCTTCTCGTATCTTTTGCTTCGCTTATTGCTCATGTTTGTTTTTTAGCAGTGCGGACGGATTTTTTCAGAATGAAGAAACCCTCCTGCGGTTGATGAAGAAACTCCCCTTTCTTTTTCGAAAGATCGCGGAGTTAGAAATTTTTAATCCTCGATTTCAAGCCCCATTTGCATGGCGGTACCAGCCAAGATCTTGGCGGCTTGCTCAGGATCATTGGTATTGAGATCAACGATTTTACGATCCACTACTTCCATCAGCTTTGCCCGGGAAAGCTTACCCACCTTGACCTTATTCGGCTCACCAGAGCCAGACGCAAGACCAGCTGCCTTCTTGAGGAGGACGGCTGCAGGGGGTTGCTTTGTTACGAAACTGAAGGAACTATCCTTAAAAACCGTGATTACGGTCGGAAGAAGGTCTCCCGCAGAAGACTGTGTTGCCGCATTGAACTCCTTACAAAAACCCATGATATTGACGCCAGCCTGACCGAGGGCGGGGCCTACAGGGGGTGATGGATTTGCCTGTCCAGCTTGAATTTGCAATTTGAGAACTTGTTTTACTTCCTTGGCCATGGTGTTATTCGGTGATGGATTGTGCCGCGAACGGCTGAGATGGTGTTGTACTAAATGATGTTATTGTCAAGCTTCTTGCGTGACAAAAAGAGGATTTTAGGCTTTTTCGACTTGCCAATATTCGAGATCTACCGGGGTCGAGCGCCCGAAAATCGTCACGGCAACGCGTAATTTGCCACGCTCGGGGTCGATTTCTTCCACAATTCCGTTCTGGCTCTCGAAAGGACCGTCTGAAACTTTCACGGTGTCACCAACCTCGAATTCGATGGATGGACGTACCGCTCCTTCGCGCTCTTCAATCTGGCCGAGCATACTCTCAACCTCACGCGCACGCATCGGAATGGGCTTATTTTTAGCACCCGCGAATCCTATGATTCCGTCGAGTTCCTGCATGAAGGACCAAGTTTCTTCGACAACTTCGTTATCCTCCTGCAGCAAGTGCATATTGACGATGACGTATCCGGGGAAGAACTTCTTCTTGGCTTCCGTTTTTTTACCTGCTCGCACTTCTGAAACGAGTTCAGTAGGAACGAGAACATTGTAAACCTTGTCACCAAGATCTTCTTTCGCGACTTCACGTTCGATACGAGCCTTCACCTTCTGTTCCTGGCCGGAGAGAACATGAACGACATACCATTGTTTTTTACCTTCAGGAATGGTTGGCATATAAGTAGAGAAAGAGATGAAAATTAAAGGGATGAGAAAAAAAATGGGAAATCTTTAGTTGGCCAAGCCACCAATGAAGGTCACGGCTTGGTTATGAATAAGATCCCAAAGACCCACATAGGCAGCGAGGAGAATGATGGCAATGAGCACGACGACCGTAGAATCAATGAGCTCTTTGTATTTTTTGATCCCCTTGATTTTTGGATCAGATTCCCAAGGCCATGATGCTTTTCGAAGCTCGGTCTTCACCTCGCCGATAAACTTGAACAGTTTCTGAAACATAAATTAGTAAGCCGCTGTGCGCTGATGTGAGAGTTTGAATGAAAAAAGGACGAGACCTTATTTTTGTGAAAAAACAAGAACTCAATACTCCTGCTCAGTTGAGACAACTTTACGGGAGTAAAAAGGCTTGGCAGGACAGATAGGACTCGAACCTACAACCCTCGGTTTTGGAAACCGATGCTCTACCAATTGAGCTACTGTCCTATAGTTTTTGTTTGTTTTTGGAGGCGACTGAGGGGCAACTCTTGCGAATTGCCCCTAAAACCAGCCTATGAGTCTCCCGAGAACTAAATTCGCGAAAGACTCATGAGATTTCATGATTTATGCGATGATATCGCCCACGCGACCAGCACCAACAGTGCGGCCACCTTCGCGGATCGCGAAACGCATGGATTTTTCCATCGCAACAGGAGTGATGAGCTCGATAGTGAGGCTCACGTTGTCACCAGGCATCACCATCTCAACCCCATCAGGAAGAGTGATTGAACCGGTCACATCCGTTGTCCGGAAGTAAAACTGGGGACGATAGTTACTAAAGAATGGAGTGTGACGACCACCTTCGTCCTTAGAGAGGACATAAACCTCTGCTGAGAACTTGGTGTGAGGATTCACAGATCCTGGCTTCACGATACACTGACCGCGCTCAAGATCTTCTTTCTTCAGTCCGCGAACGAGGAGACCAACATTGTCACCTGCACGACCTTCATCAAGAAGCTTACGGAACATCTCAATGTCAGTGATGGTTGTTTTTTGAGTGTCGCGGATACCTACGATCTCAACTTCTTCCATCTTCTTGATGATTCCACGCTCGACACGACCGGTCGCAACGGTTCCACGACCTTCAATTGAGAAGACATCCTCAATTGGCATCAGGAAGTCCTGATCGATTGGACGCTCAGGCTCAGGAATGTAGCTATCAACAGCTTCCATGAGCTTAAGGATATTCTCCTTCTGATCGGCATTACCCTCGAGAGCCCCGAGAGCAGATCCTTTGACAACAGGAATGTCATCACCAGGGAATTCATACTGACTGAGGAGCTCACGCACCTCCATCTCGACGAGCTCAAGGAGCTCTTCATCGTCGACTTGATCAGTCTTGTTGAGGAAAACTACGAGGGCAGGAACGCCAACCTGACGAGCAAGCAAGATGTGCTCACGAGTCTGGGGCATTGGGCCGTCTGCAGCAGATACCACAAGAATGCCGCCATCCATCTGGGCAGCACCTGTGATCATGTTTTTCACGTAATCGGCGTGACCGGGACAATCGACGTGTGCGTAGTGACGATTGCCAGTCTCATACTCAACGTGAGCAGTAGAAATAGTGATACCACGTGCCTTCTCCTCTGGAGCGGCATCGATTTCATCGTAAGCCTTAGCTTCACCACCCATGGCCTCTGCGAGGACGGTAGTGATTGCTGCGGTGAGGGTGGTCTTTCCGTGGTCAACGTGACCGATAGTCCCGACGTTGACGTGGGGCTTGTTCCTTTCGAACTGTTCTTTAGCCATTTTTTTGGTTGGTTTAGCTGGTTTTTTCAGTCGTTAAGCTGGAGCTTTTGGCGGGAATTGAACCCGCGACCTCGTCCTTACCAAGGACGCGCTCTACCCCTGAGCTACAAAAGCGTTCACTGAACGAAATTACTTCAAAATTTTAGGCGAGATACGGAAGGATTCCGCACCTGACTGCCACCTGAAGCGGGCGGAAGCTACCAAAGTCGGGTAGTCTGTCAAAAGTATTTTCAATAGAAAATGATTTTCTTTCAAACCCTCTCAAATTCGGAGGTTTCAGGCACTTTCTTCAGGGTGAATGAGTTCACTAAATCGCTTGATCGATCGAGCCTTTCCATCTTCTTCATCAAGGTCCACAACGACCCCACAAAGACGCACTGGTCCTTTGGCTACTGGAAATCGAGTGGGCAAGCCAGTTCGGAAGCGCCAAACCACCGAATCCACCTCACGCCCGAGTACCGAGACTTCAGGCCCACACATCCCCGCATCGGTCAAATAAGCCGTCCCCCCAGGGAAAATCTGCTCATCAGCGGTTTGCACATGTGTGTGCGTCCCAACTACGAGAGAGACCTTGCCGTCCAGCGCTCTTCCCATCGCGATTTTATCACTCGTGGCCTCAGCATGGAAATCAAGCACAATCATGCGAACACCCTCATCATCTCGCAGACGAGCCACTTCTGCCTCCAAGAGAGTCAGAGGATTCTCCAGAGGAGGGTTCATAAATGTCCGCCCCATCGCATTCAGCACCGCTACCTTTCCTTTCGCCGTCTCCAAAACCACGGAACCTTTTCCCGGAGCTTCATCTTGGAAATTGATGGGGCGTAAAAGGCGCGGCTCCGTGGCAAAATAATCCTGAATTTCCCGTTGATCCCACACATGATCGCCAGTTGTCACCACCGCGACCCCTGCCCGGAGGAGATCGATACATATTTTAGGAGTAATCCCCCGCCCTCCTGCTGAGTTCTCACCATTGACAATAATGAAATCGATCTCGTTCTCCTCTTTCAATCGCCCCAAATGCTCAATCACCGCTCCCCGCCCTGGCGAGCCCACTACGTCTCCTAAAAATAGAACTCTCATCATTTACCTTTTCAAGTTGCACCTCGCTTTACTGCGCGTCACTAGTAAATCATGAAGATGCGAAAAGGACTAGTCATCATCTTACCTGTCCTCCTCCTCGGCGTGCTCATACTCCTAAAGCATGAGGAACGCACTCCAGACTCGACGCAAAATCAGCCCGTCGTGCAAATTTCTCTCGCTGATCTAGGCACGATTCCTGATTGGCGAGAACTGGACCGCTTCCAGAACACTCTTTCGCGAACGACCTTTCTTGATCGCTTACAAACGATTTACACCAAATACGACTCGTGGAAAAAATGGATCACCATTCATTCTGATCACGCCCTCATCCTCACGCACGATACTCATTACCGTCTCAATTTTTCATCTCAAGAACTCCCCGTACTTCCCTCAAAGAGTTTTTCAAAACTCCATATCGCTCTCGATCCAGGGCACATCGGAGGTGACTTTGCCGAGATGGAAGAACGCCATCTTCTCTATGGAGATCACCCGCCGATTCAAGAAGGCTCCATGACCTTAGCGACTGCAAAAATTTTGCAAAAACTTCTCACAAAAGAGGGTGCCCGCGTCTCACTGATCCGTGAGGATGAAAGTCCCGTGACCACCGCATCGCCTTCGGATTTCAACAATGCACGCCTCTTTTACCGGACCGCAGAAATACGCGCTCGTGCCAAGCTGGTCAACGAGACACTCAAACCAGACCTCATCATCTGCCTTCACTACAATGCCAGCGGGTCACCAGTCCCTACTCCGGGCCAGCATTATCACGCCCTCATCAACGGTGCTTATCATGAAAGCGAACTCGCGCACGAAGACGAGCGTTTTCAAATGCTCCACCGACTCCTTTCTCGATATTCGGAAATCGAAGTCCCCGTCGCCGCCGCCATCTCCCATCAATTCACCGAGGAGGTCGGCCTTCCACCTTTTCAATATCAGCCGGACCATCCATACTCTGTCAACATTGGGGACAATGAAGCTCTCTGGGCTCGCAACCTCTTAGCCAATCGCCTCTACCAATGTCCGGTCGTCTTTCTCGAGCCATACGTCATGAATAGTACGGAGTTTATCGCACGTTACAAAGAAGACCCCGAAGCGATCTACCACGAATATGCCAACGCGGTCATCACTGGACTGAAATCCTATTTCAAAACTAATGAATTCCTCTTTACTCATCGCCGGAGCCGGTTACCTAGGCTCTGAAATCCGGACGCAGGCCCCTCCGAATTTGGAGATCATCGCACTCACGAAATCAGGCGAAAACGAAACGCGAGCCTGTGACCTCTCTGATGCAGATCAGGTCCAGAAATTAGCAAGTCAGATCCCCTCTCCCGAAACCATCATCCACTGTGCCTCATCGGGACGGGGAGGGCCTGACGCCTATCGCGCAGTCTTCCTGAATGGATGTCGTAATTTAATTGCCGCCTTTCCACAGACTCACCTCCTCTTGACCTCCTCCACCTCTGTTTACCACCAGACAGACGGAGAAAAGGTCGATGAAACAGCTCTCACCGAGCCCATTCGTGAAACATCTCAACTTCTCCTCGAGGCTGAAAAAATCGTCCTCGCCGCGGGAGGCACCGTAGCCCGACTCGCAGGCCTCTACGGACCTAGCCGTTCGGCTATCTATCGTAAATTCATCAATGGCACTGCCACCATCGAGGAAGATGGTCGGCGGATCTTAAATCAAATTCATGTGGAAGATGCTGCTTCCGCCTGCCTCCATCTAGCCTCTCTCAAAAGCCCCGGAATTTTCAATATCGTAGATGACACTCCCATGTCACAACTTGATTGCTATCAAGGACTCAGCAAAATCCTTCAAAAACCACTCCCCCCGATTGGAGAAAAAAACACCTCTCGTAAGCGGGCCTGGACTCACAAACGAGTCCTGAATTCTAAGGTCAAGGCCACTGGCTGGACTCCTCAATATCCCAGTTTTCTTGAGGCAGCTATTCACTTCTCTTAACTAAGCTTTGTCCTTATAGGAAAGCTATGGCATATTAGGAATCACAAATGCGATATCTCGCTCTAACATTCTCTGCCTCTCTTCTCCTCGCTTCCTTCTTTACAAGTTGTGGAAGCGGGAGCGACTCATCAGGTTATAATCCTGAGATCGGGCCATTCGATTCAAGAGGGAATTATATCGAAGCGTGGGCCGACAATCCTCCGAAAAAAGGCCGCTCACGTTCGTCCTTAAAAAAAAATCTCCCTGAAGAAGAATCATGGCGTGATCGAAAAAAGCGTCTGAAGCAGGAGCGCCTCGCAAAGCGTAAGCAAGAAAAAGAAAAGGAAGAGCAACGCCTCCTCGCAAAACGCAAAAAGGCTGAGAACCTGAAACGAGAAAAAGAAGAACTCATACAGGCTCAACGTGACCGCGTTGCGAGACAAGAGCAGGAACAACGCCTCCAATTAGAGCAAGATCAAGCAAGACTCAGAAAAGCCGAAACCGACCGAAAAAAACGGATCGAGCAACGGCACGCTGAAGCCCAGAAAGCAAGAGATCAACAACGGAAAGAATGGGCGCGCCAAGTGCAACGCGATAAAAAGCGCGCGGCTGAGAGGAAAAAAATCGCCTCTAAACCCAAACCAAAACCGAAGCCAAAACCTAAAGTTAAGCCGGTGAAGGTACAACCTAAGTATCGCTACCACCGTGTCACCAGAAGCGATACCCTCTGGGGGCTTTCAAAAAAGTACGGCACCAGCGTCTCCAATATCAAAAAAACGAACGGTCTTCGCAGCAATACCATCCGCAACGGATCCACCCTCAAAATCCCGCGATGAAAATTGACCGTAATGTGATCTCAATCACTTCGGCATCATTTTTTTTTCAGCACGTCATCTTCACATCATCTCAAGAGTCTATCTTATGTGAAGCAAGAATCACCTTCGGTGATTGAAACGAACCAAACATAAGAACCCAAAAAAAGAACCCCAGAACATGAAAATTAAATCCACCCTTCTCATCGGCACCCTCCTCGCAATGACTCTTTCTTTTGCTCATGGCCAAGACGCTGACAAAGGAAAAAGAAAGAAAATCAAAGAGAATATCCTCAAGCGCTTTGACACCGATGGTGATGGTAAAGTCAGTGAAGCGGAGAAAAAAGCGCACATGGAAGCTCGGGCCGCTCAACGTGATCAACAATTTAAATCTGCTGATAAAAACAGTGACGGAAACCTCTCCATGGAGGAATTCAAGACCATTCCACGAATAGTCAAAATGGCAGAACGTCGTCCGCAAGCGATCAATAAATTATTCACCCGCATGGACAAAGATCAGAACGGATTGATCGAGGCCAAAGAATTCAAAATGCGCGCTCGCGGAAAGGGTAAAGGCAAGGGCAAAAGAAAAGCCAAACGCAACACGGCTGATTCCTAAAACATTTTTGATCCCATTTATAGTCGTCTCAGGTTCGTTACCTGGGACGACTTTTTATTTCATGAACCCATACAGACGGAATTCATCTTTGAAAAACGTTCTCTCACTGAGACACAATTTTCACCGGAGCAGGAGGAAGAGCCGATAAAAAATTTTTCCCATAACGCTTCGTCACCACCCGATTATCTAAGATCACAACCATTCCTTCATCTTTCTCCGAGCGAATGAGCCTTCCGACTCCTTGCCGCAATTTGATGATCGCTTCCGGAACGGAATACTGCATGAAAGAATTTCCCCCCGATGCTTCAATCTCCTCAAGCCGAGCAGCCGTGAGAGGATGATCAGGCACCGCAAAGGGTAAACGGGTAATGATGACATTACTTAAAGATTCGCCGGGCACATCGACTCCAGCCCAAAAACTCTCCGTTCCGAAGAGGACACTGTGCGTGTCATTTCGAAACTCCTCGATCATCTTCTGCCGAGGCATCCCCACACCCTGCGCCAATAATTGCCACCCATGGTCATCGAAAAAATCCTGCATCGATTCAGCCACGGAACGCAACAGACGATGACTAGTGAAGAGGACAAAGGCTTTTCCTTCCGTCTTTTTAATCACGCGTTCAATCCAATGGACGAGCATTTTCTCATAGTCATCATCACGTGGGTCCGGCATGGACTTAATGACGTAGATCGTCATTTGTTTTTGATAATCAAAAGGACTTCCAATCTGCACTGCCGGAACGTGCTGCGCCCCCACTCTTTCACGAAAGTAATCTAGGCTTTCTCCCCCTGTGCCAAGAGTAGCGCTCGTCATCACACAACATTTATCAGGGCCGAAGAGTATTGGCCGCAAACGATCTGAAACATTAATTGGGGCAGCATTCAAACTCAGGGAAGTGCCTTCATTGCCTCCCTTCTCAACCCAGTAGACACTCTCTTCATCTTCTTGATCGAGAAACATTTTGATCGCTCCGTGCATCTCTCGGAGGCGCCGAGCACCATCTTTAAGCTCATTGCGGCGAGTCTCATCCCTGACATCTTCGGCCGCATCTTCCACCGCCTGCCAGCAGGCTCGCAGAGGAGCGGCGAGAGTATTATCGACTAGCTCAGGCTCCCGGACTCGGCATTCACGCCCCCAGTCATTGAAGGTGACAGCTTCTCCTATTTCATCAAAAAAATCATCCGTAGCCTCAATCACAGTGCGAGCCGTCTCCATCGCATCGGTTGCCCGAATTGTTTTTAACAATCCTTTTCCCGTCTTCGGGTGATAGAGACGTTGCAGATCAAAGCGAAGCCCCGCCTGGCTCAGTCGCAGCCCCAGAGCCTTCGCTGCGACACTCTCCAACGTGTGAGCTTCGTCAAAAATGACAAAATCATTTGGAACAAGAAAACCCTTTTCCTCCCCTTCTTCCTCCTCATCAGGTGCGAGCATGGAAAAGAAGAGACTATGATTCACCACCAAGACCGTGGCGGATTGCGCCTTCTTCCGCGCCTCTTGAAAAAAACAATTCCCCTTCGGCCCACAAATACGCTGGGTGCAAATATGCGACTCACTACACACCTGGAGCCACACCTTCAGTGACGGTTCAAAATCAAGATCACTCCGAGTCCCATCATGGGTGCCTTCCGCCCACTGCCAGATCTCTTTGATCTCTTCCTGCTCGCTTGTGGTAAATAAATCACCCACCTGATCCATCGCTCGTCGAAGCCGCAGAGGACAGACATAATTTTGCCTTCCCTTTAGAAGAGCCGCATGAAAATCCAAGCCGAGGAGCTTTTGCACAATCGGGAGATCCTTCCCCATCAACTGCTCCTGGAGATTAATCGTATGAGTGGATATGACCGCCTTCTTCTCATTCCCGATGGCATACTTCACCGCCGGAATGAGATACGCGAGCGACTTCCCCACCCCAGTGCCAGCTTCTACTACGAGGGCCCGCTGCCCATCCAGCGCGAGCGCGACCTCTCCCGCCATATCTTGCTGCTCGGCCCGATACTCAAAATCAGACGACTTCGAGAGGAGACCAGTTTCACTAAATATATCCCGGATTTCATCATAAAATAATGGACCAGTTTCACCGAGAGAAATCACAAAACAGGAAGTAATCACTTCCGCAGAATATTTCAACTCTTCCGACAAAGGGAGTTCTTCAATGCTGATTTTCCAACATTTATATTGCAGTTTTTCCAGCACAAGATAGAGTTACTCTCATGAATCGTTTGGAAAAGGGACAGCTCTCACGTCGAGAACGCCAAATCATCGATATTCTTTATCGTTTAGGAAAAGCGACCGCACAGGATGTCCTCGATGAACTCCCGGACCCTCCTTCTTATTCCGCAGTGCGCGCGCTACTGGCGACTCTGGAAAATAAGGACATGGTGAAACATTCTAAAGAAGGGCGTCGCTATCTCTATACTCCGGCCATCACGGAGCAGAAGGCCAAGAAAACCGCGATTAAAAATCTTCTGGGAACCTTTTTCCAAGGAAAGCCTGAGAATCTCGTCGCCGCTTTACTTGACCCCTCAGATCAACAGCTCAGCAAAAACGAAATCGATGAAATTCGAAAACTGATTCAGTAATGTTTTTCCCCTCAGTCATTCTTTCCCTCGTCGCGGCCTCTACCATCTGGCTTTTGGGTAGAAAGAACCCAGCCCGCAACCCGAGGATCACCGGCGCGATTTTGCTCATCCTCCTCCTGCTTCCTTTTTTCAATCTTCTCCCAAAGCATGAAATTGAGGTAGCCACATCTTCTCAGATCCCCCGTATGACGTGGTCAGTTCTTGGCATTTGGATCGCAGGTTTACTCTTTTTTTCCATACGCGGAATGGCCGACCTCATGGCGATGAAACGTTGGAAAAAAGAATCACACCGCATCTCCTCGCCTCTCCTGAAGCAGGCCCAAGAAGAACTACAATTGACGAATCAAGTAGAACTTCGATCACACCCTGACCTCTCATCGCCCGTAGTCTCTGGTCTCTTAAAACCAACGATCTACCTCCCGAAAGGCGCAGAAAGATGGCCGGAAAAAACGCTCAAAATGGCCCTCCTCCATGAACTGGGTCACATCCAGAGGCACGACCTTTGGCTTGCTGCCGCCGCAAGATGCACCTGCATTTTTCATTGGTTTAATCCCATGGTCTGGTGGTTACGCAAAGCACTCCTCTCACAGTGTGAATACGCCTGCGATGCCCATCTCATGAGACGAGGCACTGATCGTAAGACCTATGCCCATGCCCTCTGCGATGTCGCTGAAAATACATCCAGACCATCTCCCGCCCTCACCATCGCCATGGCCGGGCACGTCCCCTTACGTGAGAGAATCATGCAACTCAGTGATGAAAAAAACTCTCCCTCCATCATTCTTGCTATCTTACTTGCCCTCACCACCGGGTCCGCCATTGCCATGAGCGTGGTCGGCTTTGTCCCCAAAGAAATCCCCTTCGTCGATCCCGAAGTGCAACTTCGGATCACGGCAAATCCTTTTCCTTTGGATTAAAAAGTAGCAATCCAAGGGGCGAGTTCGCGCTCAAGAGCAGGGCTCAGCTTGGCATGAAACTCTTCTGAAAGCTCGATCGTGGCCCGCGTTCCGGCCCCACTTTGAACGTGAAGTAGCACGGGAACCTTCCCAGGGTGCTTTTCCAGAATAGCCTTAATTTGATCAAGGTCTTTGGTATCATGCCGCCCTGTCCAGAGAATGAGTTCCAGGCTTCCATTTTTCTTTACTCGCTTGGCTTTGAGTTCCTTGATTTGTGACCCCACGAGCCGACGCTGCTCCGTCCGATCATCCACCGTTACTTGTGCTTTGAAGTGAATCACTTTCCCAACTTCTAACAAACCGGCATCACGAGCGGGAAGATAAGACTCAGACCACGCGAGAAGCTCACGATCACCGGTAAAATCCTGCACCGAGAGCACTCCAAATGGTTTCCCCTTCTTCGTTACCTTATGCTCAATCTGCTTGATCATGCCCGCAAAGGGAAAGCGCGCCCGCTTATCTCGTAAATCAAGATCATCGACTAACCCGAGCTGACGGTAACGCTGATCATCATCCACCACCCCTCGGAATTTATCAAGAGGGTGGCCGGTGACATAAAATCCTAACAATTCCTTTTCATGCTCCAGACGCTCATCTTTCGGCCATTCGGCCAGCGCAGGAGTCTCTTCTGTTACCGGCGGCGGGGCTGCAAATTCCATCACATCAAAAAGCCCTCCCTGACCAGATGCTTTATCTTTCTGGGCACTAGCGGCGGAAGCGACCACTTTCTCCAAGCGCTCGGTCATTCCCGCGCGCGTTTCACCCGTCCAATCCATCGCCCCTGCTTTGATGAGGTTTTCTAAAATTCGCTTGTTAATGACCTTCGAATCAAGACGGGTACAGAAATCATCGAGAGAGGCATATTCGCCATGCTCATCCCGTTCTTTAATCGCCATGGCCATGGCATTTGATCCCACATTCTTGATCGCCGCTAGGCCATAGCGAATTCCCACCTTCTCTCCCAGCATCTCTTCGGGAGAGAATCGGAGTTTTGATTTATTAATATTAGGAGGGAGAAGCTCGACTCCCATGCGGAAAGTCTCATTCACAAAGACGGCAATCTTATCAGTGTTTGTGATCTCATTTGAAAGAAGACCACAGATGAATTCCACCGGGTAATTCGCCTTCAGAAAGGCCGTCCAATAGGAAATGAAACCATAACAGGCTGAATGAGATTTATTGAAGCCATAGCCCGCGAATCCCGCAATTTTGTCAAAGATGAGATTCGCATTTCGTTCGTTAATATCGTTCGTCTCTTTAGCTCCCGCGACAAAAATCTCCCGCTGCTTTGCCATCTCCTCGGGCTTCTTCTTACCCATCGCTCGGCGTAAAATATCCGCTCCGCCCAGAGTATAGCCTGCAAGCATTTTCGCCGCATTCTGCACCTGCTCCTGATAAATCATCACCCCATAGGTATCACCGCAAATCTCCTCCAAAAGGGGATGCTCATAAACGGGCTTCTTCCTCCCTTCCTTCACCTCGATCATCTGGTCAATGTACTGCATTGCTCCAGGACGATAAACGGCAAGCAGATCGATAATATCTTCAATCTTATTAATCCCGTACTTGCGGCAGGTTTCCACCATCCCACCTGATTCCAACTGAAAGACGCCCATGGTCTCTCCTGCATTCAGCATGCGAAACGTCGCTTGATCCGCCAATGAAATCTTATAAATATCGAAATCAGGAGTATGCACGTGAATGTGATTAATGGCCTCCTGAATCACGGTCATATTCTTGAGCCCAAGGAAATCCATCTTCAAGAGACCGACATCGGTGATAGCCCCCATGTCATACTGAGTCACGACTTCCCCTTCATTTCCTCGCGTGAGAGGCACGTGTTCATCGAGCGCACGATCACCAATCACCACCCCTGCGGCATGCACTCCTACGTTCCGAGACATCCCTTCCAACTTCAGCGCATAGTCCCAGAGTTCTTGATAAGTCGAGGAACTTTCGATCATTTCACGCAGCTCGGCTTTCTCTTCATATTCTTTCGCCAGCTTCACCCCCGGCTTGGCTTCGATCATTTTAGAAATGGTATCGGCTTCTCCATAAGAAATCCCCATTACCCGCGCCACGTCGCGAATCACCGACTTCGCCCCCATGGTACCATAGGTGATGATGTGTGAGACATTCCGTTCTCCATATTTCTGACGCACATACTCGATCACCTCGGGCCGGCGTGTTTGGCAAAAGTCGATATCGACATCGGGTGGACTCACCCGTTCGGGGTTCAAAAAACGCTCAAAGAGAAGCCCAAAACGCATAGGGCAGATATCAGTGATCCCCATAGTGTAAGCCACGAGCGATCCTGCAGCCGAACCACGCCCCGGCCCCACCGGGATATTTTGATCTTTGGCCCAGTTAATAAAATCAGCTGTAATCAAGAAGTACGAAGCAAACTTTAGCTGCACAATGATTCCCATTTCATATTCCAAGCGATCCACTAAGTAATCCTTCGCCGCCTCTTCTTTTCCGTAGCGTTTTTCTAGCCCCGCAAAGCAGAGCGTCCGAAAGTGTTCATTCGGACTCGTGCCATCATCAGGCTGATACTCGGGATACTTTTCTGAAGAAGTAGGATCGAGAACAAACTCCACATTACACCGTTCAGCAATCTCAAGCGTGGCATCACATGCCTCGGGATCATCTGCAAAAAGTGCACGCATTTCCTCTGCGGTCTTGAAATACACTTCCGGGGTATAACGCATCCGATTTTCATCAATCAGAAGCCGGCTTGTCCCGATACAAATCATGACATCATGAGCCTCGTGATCTTCACGGTTTAAAAAGTGAACATCATTGGCCGCCACCGTTTTTACGTTCAATTTTTTTGAAAAACGCCGAAGAACTTCCCGAGATTTCGCCTGCTGCTCCATCCCATGGTTGTGCATTTCCAGGTAGAAATTTTCTTTTCCATAAATGTCAATCAGCTCCAAAGCGGTTTCGTATGCTTGGTCTTCCTGATCCTGAAGAATCCACTCGTTCAGAGGCCCTGAAATACATCCACTCAGGCAGATGATGCCTTTAGAATGCCGACGGAGAACCTCACGATCGACACGTGGTTTGCCATAATACATCCCTTCAAGATGGCCGATCGAAACGAGCTTCTGGAGATTCACCCAACCTTCATTATTCTCTGCCAGCAAGGTCATATGACAGTTGCGCTTGCGCCCCGCGATTTCTTCTTTTTTCTCAAGCGACTCAGGTGCCAGATAGATTTCGCAACCCATGATGGGCTTCACCCCCGCCCCTTTACAGGCTTTATAGAATGAGATTGCGCCATAGAGATTCCCGTGATCAGTCATCGCCACCGCTGGCATTCCCAGCTCGACGGCACGGGCCGCTACTTCCTTTGTCCGGCACGCTCCATCAAGGGTCGAATACTCAGTGTGAAGGTGGAGATGGACAAAGGAATCAGACACGCTTAGACCTTGAACATTTCCAGCTCTTCTTTGAACTCCGAAAGGTTCATTGTGAACCTTTTGTGAATAAGCTTACTCGGACAGCCCGATGAGGACGCGTTTCCAATCCTTTGCAAACTCTTGATTTTCTTCTGCGAATTGCTCGGCCTCAAATTCTGCAATGGCCTTAAGACCGTTGAGTAAGGTAAAGGCAATCCCGTGAGTTCGCATCTCCAAGGCCTTGGGGTTTTCAGTCTGCGATCGTAATGCGTCGTGGACTTTAATCAACGCGAGGGTGTCAAAATCAGACCAGGGAAGCGGTTCATTTTCTTCTCTAACGATCAAATGGTCCGAATCAATTCGCAGAACCTCTACGAGGGCGCCGCTCTCTTTTAATTCAATTTTCTTATTTTTTTGCCCTTTGAGATCCATCATGAATGCCCGAGCATTTTGAGTAAGATACTCGTAAGCCCAGCGAGCATTGACCGGGCCTGATTTTTCATTTTCTGAGAGTAACGTGCGCGCTTCGGCAAACTTTTTTTGCTGACACAACTCAAGAAGGGTCTCTTTAAGCTCGATCCATGGAATCACTCCAGCGTCGCCAGGGCGGATCTGAAATCCTTTCCTCATCCGTGCGAGATATGCCTGACGCGACCGCACGCTAAACTTAGCCCGTCCTACCGTTTTGAGTTTCCCTAAACGGGAATTAAAATCGAGCAATTGCTCATGCGCCTCTACTTCTGATGACGGGACGGGCAAAGCGGTCAAGTCGCTCAGAATAGCGGCATCATGAAGATAGCCGTTGATGACGTTCCGATACACGCTGAACCACTCATATTCTCCGCCGAGATCTGCGGCTCTGATCTGTTCCAAACGGGAACGACTTTCTTGCAATAGTCCCTGTTCCCAATTTTTCAGAGTGAGCGCCAGACTGCTCATCCATTCGACAACATTTGATGGATTGTTCGGAAACTGTTCTTCGGAGACTGGAGGAATTTGAGCAATGCGAGCGGCAACCACTTTGAGCCCGGTGGAGATCTCATTAAGATCCTGCGTCTCTTTTAAACGTCGGTGCATTTTCGAGGCATCGGTTCGTGCTTCCCCAGACATTCCTCCGAGGAGTTTCGCAAGAATCCCCTCAAGCTCCGCCCAAGAACGAGTCGGCTCCGGGATCGATTTGTCTTGGGAGATTTTCTTAAATTGAGTGGCCGCGAGTTCGTATTCACGCTGCGAAATGGCTGCTCTTCCTTCCTCCCAGGTCCGGGTCAAAAATTCAGTTTTCCCATGATCCTTTTGTTCAGAATTCGAGACGGGGGTGATGAGACTGGGGGCGGTATTGGTCGTTAGCTGCGGAGAAGGTTCCTCCGTTTTTTTGCGGAATATTTTATGGCCCACAAAGGCCAAGGCCCCAAGAGTCAAGAGCAGCGCTCCTCCCTGAAGTAAGGCGGTATATTTACGTTTCCCCCTTCGTTTAGCACGAGCGGCTCCATGAATTGGGACCGCAGATGCTGACACTTCCGCGAGGGCAAGATCGATCATGGCTTGCGCTTCACGATAGCTGCCTGCGCGATTTTTTGGATCATAGGCCATCATGCGATCAATCGCATTACAGGTGCTCGGTTTCAGCCAAGAAGCGACCTTTTGCAGCTTAGGCATCGTCTTCTTTTTTTCCTTAAGATACTTGGTCCGGGTGGTCGTTGAGTCAAAAGGCGGATGACCAGTCAGGGCGTGATATAAGGTCGCTCCGAGGGCATAGAGATCGCTGCGAAAATCTTCTTCTTTACGCTCCAACACTTCAGGGGGGACGTAGTACGGAGTGGCCCAGATTTCCTCCGCCTGCGCTTTGCCACCTTTCGTGATGAGAGCGAGACCGAAATCAATCAGCTTCACCAGTCCGGCGCTATCGATCAAAATATTGCCAGGTTTGACATCACGATGAATCACCCCGGCCTGATTCGCGGCATTGAGACCATCCAAGACCTGACGCCCGATCTCAAGCACTTCTGCTTCTGGGATTGCTCCCCGCTCATTCATGATGATCTCGAAGCTGCGCCCCTCCAGAAGCTCCATCACGAGGTAGAAACGGCCGTAGGCTTTTCCTACGGTATAGATCTGCACAACATGGGGATTATGAACGGCCGCCGTTAAGCGAGCTTCATTCTCAAATTGCTCCACCCGGACTCCATCAATACTGTATTCTTCGTTGAGAATTTTGACCGCGACTTCCCGATCCAGAGTCGTGTCCCAAGCCACAAAGACGACACTCATTCCCCCGACGGCATACCGCCGCTCCAGGCGATAATTCCCAAAGACGCGCTTGACCCGGCTTTCCTCACCACAGGGACATTCAACAATCGCGAATGGCTCGAACTGAGTGACATCCATCTCCTGCCCGCAAGCCGGACAGATCTCTAGGATCATTTCAGATTCGGGATCTTCACTCATGAATTCATTAACATCTGATCTCTTAATGCATCAAACTCCGCAATGTGAATCACTCAAGTAGAAATTAACGATTCAAAAAACCTCCCAATCCCTGATTTCTCGTCGGTGCTTCCTGAACATTCCACGGGATATCAGGAACATTTGTTCCTGGAGGAGGAAGTGGACGTCGAGTCTCAGGTGAGGGAGAGCTCCCGCAACCAATGAGTGAGAGCGAAATGAGAACTAAGACCAGACGCATGAGAGAAATGATGAAAATTTATCGACGGAGAAGACCACCAAGAATTCCTCCCTGCCCTTCCCCTTCTTGTGGAACATTCCAGGGGAGAGATGAATCATCACTTCCTTTGGGCGGAACGATTTTGCGAGCTTGTTCATCTGGACGGATGCCACAGGAAAGAAGAGCGAGAGAACCAAGGGTGAGTAAGAATATTCGCATGCTGGAAAACTAGCGCTTAATATTTATGGATCAAGCCGGTATTCTGACCCTGCGCTCAGATTGGCTGAATTTCTCCGGCTTTGACGAATTCTCAAGAATGGCTAGCTTAACCCGCAGATGCTGCCCTTAATTCCACCAATCGTCGCGCTGACTTTAATTCTTGTAACACGGCAAGCGGCCTTATCTCTGGGGGCTGCAGTAGTCACAGGCGTCTTTTTAATTCACAACTTTGCCCCGATCGCCTCGCTGCGCGCGCTCTTTGAGGATCATCTCTTCCCTGCGCTGATCGGGCCGTGGAATCTCAGCGCCATCATTTTCACTCTAACTCTCGGTGCCTTTGCCACTGTTCTGGAAAAGGGAGGTGGCTTCACCGCTATTCTTCAGCGATTTCTCTCAGACAAAAAATCAGAGAACGCTCAAAAACGACTTCTTTTTGGGATCTACGGCTTGGGTTTACTGTGCTTCTTCGATGGCTTGGCGAACTCCGTCCTCCTGGGAAGAGTCGGGAGGCCGCTCACTGATGCCCTGAGAGTCTCTCGCCAATTTCTGGCCTATCTGATCGACTCTACGGCCGCGTGCGTCGCTTGTGTAGCGTTCATTTCAACCTGGATCGCTACTCAGCTTGCTTACATTCAAAAAGGGCTCGATGGCTCAGTCATCACGAACTCCCCAGCCTCGCTCTTTTTTGCATCTATCCCGGGAAATCCCTATTGCCTTCTGACCCTTCTTCTCATCCCTCTGGTCATTCTAAAGTCATGGCACCTTGGTCCCATGAAGCATGCCTCTCTGGAGAAAGTCTCCAAGCAACCCCAGCAAGAATACTCCGACTTTCGCGCTCGCACTTCCCTCATTCCTCTCGCCTCCCTTGTCATTTCCCTTCCGACGTTCATCTACCTTTGGCAGGATGGCGAAGTCTGGTCCTGGCAAAATGCCTTTTCTTCTGACGGAGTCCCATATGCCATGACTGCGGCAGGATTTTTCGCCCTTGCCGTCGCCTGTATGACTTTTCCTAAAGCGCGTCGCAAAGAACTCCCTGAGCACCTTACGCAGGGAGCTGCGAGTCTTTTCCCCGCTCTCATCATTCTCATCTGCGCATGGTCTCTCGGCAGCGTCTTCTCAGAGCTTGGCACCGCACAGATGCTCTCAGAAATCCTCAAACAATCCATTTCTCTCGCCATCCTTCCACTCACAATTTTCATCCTAGGAGCGGTTATGAGTTTTCTCACCGGGACTTCGTGGGGGACGATGGGGCTGCTCATGCCCATTGTCCTTCCCCTGGCTCTGAACCTAGGTGCCGATGCCATCTCACTTCCCATGACGATTGGCGCGGTCTTTGGGGGTGCTGTTTTTGGAGATCACTGCAGCCCCTTTTCAGACACCACCATTGTCTCGGCCCTCGCCGCAGGATGCACTCCCACTTCCCATGTCATCACTCAGCTTCCCTACGCCGGAATAGCCGCCGGCTTCTCCATCATCGCCTACACTTTGATGGCATTTTCCATTCCCTCCCTTCTCGCAACGCTCATCGCAGCCCTAGGAATGAGCGTTCTCGCGCTGACGAGAAAGCCTCCTCTAACCGACGAGATCACCAATACTCCCAAAGCCCGGCTCGAATAAGCGCCGATACATGCGAGCGGCAAAGCCATCCGTCATTCCAGCTAAGAAATCGCAGACGAGGCGCGCTCGCACGGAAGCATCCGCTGCTTGTTCGATTTCCTCCGCATCATCATTCCCGAGGAGTTGAAAATTCTGCCCATCAATAGATTCACCTCTCACATAGCGCGTCTCTAACACCTCCCATAAATGCCGGAGGATAAGGCTTCCTTTGTGCTCCAGTTGCTTCAGTTGCGGGGAAAGAAAAACGACTTCGTAAGCGAGTTTTTTGAAGATTTCACTTTCCTTGCGCACCTCCTCATCCACAACCAAGCGGTAAGCATATCGGTTTGAGGTTTCACTTAAAAAATTCACCTCGCGTTCAAGGCGCGTCGCCCGCACATATTTCCCAATCCGGCTCCCAACAAATGGTTCGATACGCTCACCTCGAATGGCACTGATAAGCTTCTCGATCGGGGCACTTTTCTCCTCATTCTTGGCCGCCCATTTTTCAACTTTCTCAACCGTTAAAAACCCAGCGCGAACACTATCAGCGAGGTCATTGAGTGAATACGCCGTATCATCCGCCCAATCCATGACCTGACACTCGATCGACTGAAAGCGATCGCGCACTTCTCCGGGAGTCAGTTCAACGGGGAAATCTTGCTCCCCCATCGTCCAGGTCAGGTGACCGATCTGATCATCATAAAGAAAATGATTATTCGGAGCTTTTCCTTTCACCTGCTTTAGCTCACTCCAGAGTGATTTATATTTGAGCACGCCATCAGCAAAAGCGCGGGAAGGATCCATCCCCTTTCGGCTTTGTGAAAAAATGCGATCCGTCAGCAAACGCAGAGTCTGGGCATTTCCCTCGAACCCTCCGTAGGGAGCCATGAAATAATTCAGCGAACGCTCCCCAGCATGACCAAAAGGAGGATGCCCGAGGTCATGTGAAAGACAAATCGCTTCCACCAAATCTTCATCCAAATAAAAATCATCCGTCAGTAAATCAGAAGAATGCTGTAACCAACGGCAGATCGATTTCCCGACCTGCGCCACCTCCAGCGAATGAGTCAATCTGGTGCGATAAAAATCGTATTCTCCGCTCCAGAATACCTGCGTTTTACTCTGCAATCTACGGAAAGATGGAGTATGCAAGACTCGATCTCGATCCACCTGAAAGGGAGAACGAAAGTCTTGCCTATCGGAGGATCCTGATTCCCTCTCCAGATCAAAGGCATTGTAAAATCGATTCGGCACAGCCGTTATCTAGCAACTCTCTTTCAAAAGGCGATCAAAACGGCGCTCTTGATCATACCCCATGAGTTTCCAGCTTTGTGAAATCTCATTTCGCGACCTCATAATCTACTGACCATGCCCTTCCGCACCGAAATTGTGAGCCTTTTTTGCAAATCTGGTCAGTTTTTTTATCATTACGGTTGAAAGTTTCAGGATTTTGTGAAAGTTAAAGATGTCAGCCGATTCCCTTTATGAAAATCAAAGCTACTCCAACTGCCCAATTCCCCTTCGAGCTCGTTCGCCCTCATCTAGATAAGGTGGAGTCGCTCATTCTGGAGCAGATTCAAGCTTTTGACCCTGGGGTAGAACCTTACATGGAGTATATTTGCCAAACAAACGGCAAACGAATCCGCCCTGCCCTAGCCGCTCTCGTCGGCGGAGCAACTGCTGAACTCACCGATGATCACATTCGTCTCGGGGTCGCCATCGAGCTCATTCATATGGCCACTCTAGTGCACGATGACATCATCGACGGCGCGACCACGCGCAGGAAGGTGAAAACCGCGAACGCTAAGTGGGGAAATGGAATGGCCGTTCTCCTAGGCGATGCCCTCTTTTCTCATGCCCTCAAGCTCTCTACCGAGTTCAACTGCCTAGAACTGAGCCGCGCCATCAGCCAAGCTTCTCGCGAAGTCTGCGAGGGGGAAATCTTACAGACTCAGCGGCGCTTTGATCTCACCGTCACAAAGAAGGACTACTTCAAGATGATCGAGATGAAAACTGGTGCTCTCTTCGCGATTGCCAGTGGACTGGCTGCTAAAATTTCCGGCCGCGATGAAGCGCTTTGTCAGGAAATGTATAATTACGGAATGAAGCTCGGCACCGCCTACCAGATCTACGATGATGTCGTGGATCTGATCGGCACGGAAGATGAGAGCGGCAAGACCCTTGGAACAGATCTCGAAAAAGGGAAATTGACCCTTCCCATCTTAAACCTCCTCGAACGAGCGACTCCGAACCAACGGGAGAAGCTCACCAAACGCATCGTGGAGCAGCGAGAAATCGATCCCGCCGTCCTCGTCGGCATAGCCGAGTATGAGGGAGCCATTGATGATGCTCTCACGACCGCAATCACCTTAGTAGCAGAAGCTCGGGCCACTCTCGATCACCTCGAGGAGTCCGACTCAAAAACAGCTCTTTATAATATCACTCTTTTCGTTGATCAGCTCCTCAAGAGCTGCCGGTAAAATCCCCCTTCCCTCCGAGGAGATCAGACTCTAGGCTGTCAACCTATGGACGACATTCAGATCACCATCCACTCCAATAAAGGCGATATCAACATCACCCTCTTTCCAGACGATGCCCCAGTCACCGTCACCTCTTTCCTTCATCTCATCTCACGCGGATTTTACGACGGTCTCACTTTCCATCGCGTCATTCCGAACTTCATGATTCAGGGCGGCTGCCCCACTGGCACTGGCACCGGCGGTCCCGGCTATCAGTTCGAATGTGAGTGCAAACCTCACCGCCGCCATGACAAAGCGGGCATTCTCTCCATGGCAAATGCTGGAGCTAATACCAATGGCTCTCAATTCTTCATCACGCACGGCCCGACTCCCCACCTCGATGGTAAGCATACCGTGTTTGGAGAAACCACCGAGGGTCAAGATGTCATCGACGCCATTGTCGGGGATGATGTCATTCAATCAGTCACCGTGCACGGCTCGACTGACGAGCTCTTCGCAGCCCATCAATCACGCATCAATGATTGGTTAAACGCTTAAGCTTTCTAGCCCCAATCACCAGCCCGCCCGAGTCTTTCTCTGGCGGGTCTTTTTTTTAGAAAAGGATCTTACGGGCCCCTCTCTGGAAATCAAAGAATCCTTCCCAGGCAAACCGACCGAACATTCTCGCACTGCGGCTTTACTCTCTCGCTCATGTCGCCTAGTCCTGCTCTGTGCTTGCTGTAAAAAATCTCCGCGTTGAATTTGGGCCTCGGGTCATTTTCAAAGACTTAACCTTCTCGATCGGAGATAAGGAACGCATCGCCTTCGCCGGGCATAATGGAGCTGGCAAGTCGACCCTCATGAAATGTATTGGAGGGGCGCTGCAGCCCAATGGAGGTGAAATTAATAAAACAAAGCACCATCGCATCGGCTACCTTCCGCAAGAAGGCATTCACATCAAAGGAATCTCTCTCTTCGAGGAGGCCGAGTCCGCATTTGCAGAGACCAAAGAAATCCAGACTCAAATTGACCGCTACGCGACCGAACTGGAAAAACTAGACCCTCGCTCCGCACCATTCTCGGATCTCCTTGAAAAAATTGGAGAACTCGAACTCCTCCTTGACGGACATGATCCCACCCGGATGAAACCAAAAATCGAATCGATTCTCGGTGGACTAGGATTCAAAAAATCCGACCTGCAACGTGATTGCGGAGAATTTTCCGGTGGATGGCAAATGCGAATTGCCATGGCTAAGCTCTTTCTCGCGGAACCTGAAATCCTTCTCCTTGATGAGCCAACCAATCACTTGGACATCGATGCCCAGCGTTTCATGGAGAACTATCTCCATCAGTATAAAGGAGCGATCATCCTCATCTCTCACGACCGCGCCATGATGGATGGGCTCACCACCCGGACTATCGCATTCCACCATGGACGAGCAGAAGAATTCACCGGGAACTACTCCTCCTACGAGACCCAACTGAAGGAACGTCAGGAAATTTTAAGAAAGCAGAAAGTCGCTCAAGATCGCGAAATTGCAAAAACTGAACAATTCATTAACCGCTTCCGCGCTCAAGCGAATAAGGCTTCGCAAGTGCAATCTCGTATCAAACAGCTCGCTAAGATAGAGCGCATACAAATTGATGCAGAAGACGCGGTGATGTCGTTTAAGTTCCCAGACCCTCCGGCCTCGACTCACCTCGTTGCCAAGCTTGAAAAGGCAGGACAACAGTATGGCGACTTGACTGTATTCCGAGACGTTGATCTCGAGGTCACCGCAGGTGAAAAATATGCCATTGTCGGTCCCAATGGTGCAGGCAAATCCACCTTCTGCCGTATGATCACAGGAGAGGAAGCCCCCGCTACTGGCGAGCACCTTCTTGGGACGAAGACGAAGCCTTCCTTCTTTAACCAAAATCATGCCGATGAACTCGATCCTAGTCTCACCGTTTTAGAAACTGTGGAACAGATCGCAACACGCGGAGCCAGCCTCTCGGCACGTGATGTCCTAGGGTGCTTCCTTTTCAAAGGTGATGATGTTTTCAAAAAGATCGGGGTTCTTTCTGGAGGGGAACGCTCCCGAGTAGCTCTCGTTCGGATGCTCGTTCGTCCTGCAAACTTCCTCATCTTGGATGAACCCACTAACCATCTGGACATGCAATCGCAGGACATCCTGCAACGCGCATTAATCGACTACCCAGGCACCCTCCTCATCGTTTCGCATAATCGAAACTTCTTAGATCCCATCGTCCAAAAAACGATCGAATTCCGCCCGGGAGAAGACCCGCGCACCTTTGCGGGAAATCTCACCTACTATTTGGACAAAACAGCGGAAGAAGAAAAAATCGCAAAAGGAAACCCAACGAAAACACCAGTCAAACCAGAGGCCACCAAACCAACGACTTCGGCAAAAAACTCCCCACTCAATGCCAAAGAACGCCGAAAACGTGACGCCGCCATTCGAGAAAAACGCAACAAAGTTCTCAAACCTCTGCAAGCAGAGTTCGAAGCCGTGGAAACACAAATCTCTGAACTGGAAACTGCTCAGAAAACAATTTCTGCCCACCTTGAGAAACCTGAAATCGTAGGCAATGCGGACGAACTTCGGAAGTCAACTGAAGCCTACGATCAAGTCTCGCAGAAACTCGAGAAAGCCTATTCACAGTGGGAAGATCTCAGCGCCTCGATCGAAAAACTCGAAGCAGAACTCAATCATTGATCACCGAGTTGATCGCCTTTTTACAGTAGGTGTCTTGACCGGAATACCCTGGTTCTTCTTTTGCATTCTGAGTTTCTTTAACTCAATCTTTCGGAATTCGATAAGACTCCCCTCTGATTGGAGGGCAATTTTCCCCTCGCTGACCGAGGACCGGGTTCCCACATTCACCAATTTACCATTCACTAAGACCACGATGGAATCACTTTGACAATGGATCACGAGTTCATTCCATTTGCCGATAGGTTCTTCAGCCATGAGGCCCAACCTCGGACGGTAGCTATTCTTAGGCTTACCAATGAGTGCGGGCTTTGACACGCCATCCGTGCCCGTAATATCTTCTCCTATCGGAATAAAATCCCCCGCTCGATCCGCTAAAAGCTGAACCTCGATGCAGCGTGGAAAAAGATTGTTAATATATCGAGGAGTTGAGGAATGAATCATGACCCCACAATTCCCCTTTTTCTTGGGATAGCGATATTCCACGGTCAGGGTGTAATCACGATAAATCTCCCGAGTGTAGAGGTGACCATACGGCTTGCCCGTAATGACCAAGATCCCATCCCGAGTTTGGAAAGGAGATTTTTTCTTCCCTTGTTTCTCATCTTGATCGCTCAAGCTTTTGGAACTCACATCAGCAGTCCATTCATCCAGATTTTTCCCATTCCATAGCGAAATTGCTTCATCCGCGTGGGCAGATTGAAGAAATAGCGAAAGAATTGCACTGCATAGAAATGGAAAACGAATGGACATGGAGCAAAGGGTTAAACGTGTGCGCGGAAGCTTTTCTATCATCTAACGACTCCATAAAAGCTTAAAAGTAAAAGACGCTATCCACCGAGTGCCTAGATCCCGCAACCGAGTGGTTGACGGAGAACACAACCCTCAGAGAATGTCAAAAAATCTACTCTTGTCCTATTTTCTGACGACAATTCTTTAAGAAAAAATCAAATGATTGCATCGCGATCGCTCGTTCCTGCACTTTTCGTCTTTTCCGCATTTTATTCTCTCGATGAAATTCTTTCATCAGCAGGTCATAACGTTCCTGAATATCACGATGAAGCAGTTTGAGCGGCTGGAGCTCTGACAACTCTCTCTCTCGCCAGCTCACTCTCAAAGTCAGAGCGCGCTCGCTAATTCTGTCATCTTTCTTAGGTGGTCCAATGTGCTTCTTAATGTGAAGAGCCTCTTCAGTCCAAAATTTCAAATGTTTCCCGTTATTTTTCACCGACTCTTTTTTACAGACCGTCAAATACCGCTCCTGTAACATTTTCATTTTAGAATCATACTCTGCAATCAAAGCGGGAGCTTTCGCCATCACCTCTTTCTCAATGGCTGTTAATTCATGAATCGGGCCTGATGCCTTCTTTTTTTTCTTCTTCTTAGTTTTTGGGGCTTTCTTCGCTGTAGAAGTTGGCTCGATCGATGAGGCTGAATTGATCGATTGCTTCGCTGGTTCTTCCTTTTTAACAACGGACCCGGGAGCCGGAGGTGGTGGTGGTGGAGTTTCTTCCGGCTTTTTGATCTCGGAAGCCAGTTGTTCACGAGGAGTTTCGGGATCGGATTGATCTCTTTTTGACAAGAAGATCACTCCACCCACCACGAGCCCTAAGATCGTCAGAATTCCAAAAAACACCCCTGCCCCTCCACCAGATTTTGCTGAAGACAGCGGAGATATCCCTGCCAGATTCATGTTCGGAACACGAGTGGTCACTGCCCCCGTCAGGACTTTCGGCTTATTTGAGCGAGCGTGTTTCGCTCCAGTCCCCGTGAGAGCGCCATAAAGATCTTGGTCAAACTCCGCACAACTATCGTAACGATTATCAGGATCTGCCTGCATCGCCTTCGAAATCATAGCATCAAATCCTGTGCCAAGATCTTCCACCACTTTAGATGGAGGTCGATACGTAGTCGCTGGCCGTTGCCCGGTGAGAAGCTCGTAAAGCAATACCCCTACCGCGAAAATATCCGCGCGGTGATCAATGGTAGCGCCCGTTTCAAAAAGCTCTGGAGCGGCATATTCAGGGGTTCCAAAAGTATCTTCTTGTTCCACAGCTTCCGCCCCAACTGATTGGGCCAAACCAAAATCAGTCAGCTTCACCGCACCATCCTGATCAATCAAAATATTTGCAGGCTTGATATCACGATGCACCACCCCATTCACATGCGCATGCTGAAGACCCGAGAGCACCTCCCGGACCAAGCGCACCCCATCATCAATCTCTAAAATGCCTGCTTTCTGATGATCGTAGAGTGTTTTACCGTTCACCCATTCTTGGACCATATACCAGACTCCATCATTCTCACCAAAATCAAATAACTGAACCAAATGAGGATGGCTTAACTTCGCCATGGCCCGCGCTTCACTCACAAAGAGATTGCGACGCACCTCATCAATGGAAAATTCGTCAGGTAATATTTTAAGAGCCACATGACGGTCCAATTGAGTCTGTACCGCTCGGTAAACCGCCCCCATCCCACCTCTTGCGATCAGGTGCTGAATCTCTAAATTCGAAAATCGCCCTTGGAGATGTTCTCCCATCTCATCAAGCTCTCTAACTACTTCT
>CALGLJ010000058.1 GCA_937930235.1 uncultured Verrucomicrobiales bacterium
GCTCTTGCCAATACAGGGACGGCTCCCGAGATTTTCAATACCGATCAGGGTTGCCAGTTTACCTCGGCAGAATGGACTGATCGCTTGAAGCAACTCGGCATCAAAATCAGCATGGATGGCAAAGGCCGCTGGATGGACAACGTCTTCATTGAGCGGCTTTGGCGCAGCGTAAAATACGAGCACATTTACCTCTTTGAGCACGCCACCATCATCGAACTTTGCGTAGGTCTGGAGAACTGGTTTGAGAGCTACAACACTTGGCGACCACACCAAGCCCTGGGCAATGAAACTCCAGCAATGATCTATCGCCCTTGCAAAACAAATGCAGAGGTCATTGGCCTTGTCACCGAGACCTCGAAAAAAATCGCCTAACGAATAGTCACAGCTCATCTCAGCCGCGTCGCCCCCCCGGCGCGGCGAAATTGTAAAGCTGTAGCCCTCCAGTCGCTACGCTCCCTGCGGACTCCAGCTTTACAATTTCGGCTCACTCTCCGACTCCCAGCTTGATTAACCAATCATGATCACTTACCAATCTCTCGCACCCTGCCACCATAGCTTAACTTAGCTTTCCTCTGGCCGAACTTTCGGGTCCACCTCACTGGAAGCCGATTTGTCGGGCTCAGTATTCTCAGCGCTAGTGTGCTTGCTGATGGAGTCAGTTTTGAGAACTGCAACGGCTTCGAAGAAAGTCCAATGAATATCGGCGGGAGCGGAAGTGGTACGCTGTTTACGCATTCGCGTCAACTAATGAGCTGCGTCCAAGTAGTGGCAAGAGAAGTGCGCCCTTTATGAGGATCCATTCGCACATGACGACGATCCATTTTCAATGTGTTCCAATCTCTCAGATCACTCAAACCTGATAGATGTTCACCCATCAAATCAAACACCTTTTCCACGCTCACCTGTTCTCCTTGTCTCATCGTGGATCTCAATAAATTCACTACGACGAGAGTAAGTACTTTATAAATCATCGCAGCAAGGACGAGAACTTGGTGATGTCTGGAACTGCTCCGACGATTCAAGGCTGCCTCAAGATTTCATGCCCTGCTTCCATGCTCGAAAGAGGATCTCAATAACGAATGCGATGTGATATTTAACCAACTTGTCTGATCCACTCTCAACTCACATCTGAGCATGCAAACCTCAGACCCAAGCAAAGTCCAAAAGCGAACTACTTCTTTTTTTTCGGCTGAGCAACCCTACTCTGTTGTTTGTCAGAAATCGTTTTCTGCTTTTCGTTTTCAGCGGTAGCCGCCTTTTTCACCTTCTGCTTGTTGTCCTTGTTCTTTGATTTTGGTGATTTATCTCCCATGATCGTATTCTGTAAATGATGGAATTCACTTCCCTCCAGGAATTGGAAAGGACAGAGATTCCTAATCCCGACAAAGACATCTCCTCTTAACAAAGGATGACCCTCGTCTAAAAAGTAAAAACAAAGCAGAATTGACCCAAGGTAGACCGCCTTCGCACCCCAATACTAGGAAAATCGGAGATCGAACGAAAATGAGACTAATTCAACTCTTAACAGATTGTCTACTAACGATGATTCCAGCTACAAACTGTGCAAAGCTAGAGATCATCTCAGAGAATTTTCTTTTTTATCTCGCGATTCCCGAAGCTGCTGTATGAGTGGCTCTTCTTATCACAGTGCTTCTGACTGATTGCTCTCCCTGATTGGTGAGTGTTACGAAGACCTAAACAGGCGCTGCGATGAACTTGAAAAAATGAAAATGTATGTAGGGAACCTTGCGTTCCAAGTTACTGGTGAAGAAGTCTCTGAGATTTTCTCCCAGTATGGCACGGTGACAGATGTTCACCGTCCAGTTGACCGCGATACCGGAAATCCTCGCGGCTTTGCTTTCGTCACAATGAGTACGAAAGATGAAATGATCGCAGCCATCAAAGGTCTCGATGATTTTGAGTTGATGGATCGGAAGCTCCGTGTCAATGAAGCCCAACCTCGCGAAGAGCGAGGAAACCTTGGAGGGTTCCGGAATTAAATATCGTAGTCACAACCGTTCGTGGCAACCGCTACTAGCGACGGCCACCTAAAGTGAGGGTAGGATTGCAGAACCTTCCCTGATTGACCTCAACAGCATGCCTTCTTAGGGGTGCTGTTTTTTGTAGCAAAGACAGGCGCAAATCAACGGGAACTTCAATGGACCAACTGCCATTCAGCACGATCTAAGAAAAAATAGCTCGCTCCAAATGCTCGCAAGGGGATTAACCTTTTCACCAAGGAAGAAGTGATGTTCAAGGAAAAGTCTGCGACGACAGTGGTGAAGATTCGTCCGCTGAAGAAGCTCAAGGACAGAGCTCTCTAGTAGTCATAGGTTGGCCAGTTTATACCAAGACGGTCTGAGGGAACAATTACTCGAATCGAAATCAACGCTTCAGCAAGATATCTGCGAGGATTTTTAGGTCGGGCGCTGCGCTGTTAAAGACTGGGATGTTGGTGTAGGCTTGAAGTTCTCTGATGTGAAGGGGGGAGCTTGAGCAGACTCCTGAGATGGCGTCTGGCTCAAGACCGAATCGATCCTTGAGTACTTGTAGTCCGCCGACGGCACCGAAGGCATCTCCAGCAGCGAAGATGAGAGTGTCGATACGGGATTTTACGTCGTCGGAGTCCAGAAGGATGGCTGTTTCTCTTTGGCCGATTCCGTCGGAAATCTCGACGACCCAGTAGTTCGACGGGCTATTGCAGTGCTTGAGATCGATTTTGTTGAAGATGTCTAGGAGGTCTTCCTCTGAGAGCATGTAGGTTGATGGGTGTCCGAGGTGTGTGAAGTCGAGGTAAGGATACGCTCCAGCGTCATTCATATGGAGAATGTCCTGCAGACTAGCTGTTCCCGTTACTTTTGATCCCCGGACATTGTAGCCCATTGAGGAGAGTGCCCAACAGCATGCGGAAGCAGCCATGCTCTTTCCGCTGTTCATGGCCGTGCCAACCACCAAGACGAGTTTGGCCCGTTTCGGCTTTTTGTTTACTGCACGTGGTTTGACGAGTGAGTAGTTACGGGTGTTGAGGACCCTGTCTTCGTCGTCGATTGCGTATCCCAGGATCTTCACGCGGGTCGGATCTTTAACAAGTGCGTTCTTGGCACGTACTTCACCGATGATTCCTGATCGCGAGAGTAGGTCGACGTGTTGAGTCAAGTTCTCAGGAACGAATGCCTCGAAGTAGTCAGGGGCATAGCGATTTCCGAAGACAAATAGGCCCTTTGAGCCATTGTGGATCATGTGAATGCGTCCCGAAACATTTTCAAGCGAGGAATGCTGCCCTAGTCGCTGAATCTCTCCGTAGACTACATCACCTGGTTCAGGGAGCTTCTCAGAGAAAGCATAGCTTTTCACTTGCTTCGGTTTGACGGTCAGGGCTGCACTACAATGAATCAAGGTGTTGCTGATCTTCTTCATCAATGTTGTCTAAAAAATTGGGAATCGCGGCTTATCGCTGATAAGCAGAAGGGGCAGTTTGCGCCACCGAAGAAAAAGAAGTAGTTTGCTTCTGGCCTTTCAAATGAATGTTCTACGCGTCTGCCATCAACGCGGCGAGAAGGTCATCCATTGATATGGAAGCAATGGCGGACGCCCTGTCGCTCACGGCGAAAGGAAGGATGAGATCCTTTCCGTGGACTAGCGAACCACAACTATAAACGACGTTTGGAACATAGCCTTCACGCTCGTGACCTTCCGGGCAGAGGAGAGGATGTGCGAGGCGTCCGATGATTTTGGTGGGGTCTTCCAGATCAAGGAGCGCGGCACCAATGCAGTATTTCCGCATCGGGCCGACGCCATGGGTGATGACGAGCCAGCCGGCTTTGGTCTCAATGGGAGATCCACAGTTACCGATTTTCATCATGTTCCACACTCCAGAGGGGCGGAGGATGATTTCCGGATTGTTCCAGAAATGAGGATTATCAGAGAACATGATGAAGAGGTTTTCGTCATCCTGTCGCGAGAGCATGGCATAGCGTCCATTGATGCGACGAGGAAAGAGAGCCATCCCTTTGTTTTGGACAGCACTCCCGTTGAGGGTGAGGATCCGGAAGTGAAGGAAATCTTCCGTTTCGATGAGTTGGGGCAGACTGGAATGCCCGTTATAGGCGGTATAGGTCGCGTAATATCTCACCGAGTTATCGTCTTCGACGAAACGGACAAAGCGGGCGTCCTCAATCCCGTTTGTCTCGTTAGGTGAGACCGGAAAAATGATGCGTTCGCTCATTGCGAGTTCCTCGGGAAACTGGAGTTCGTAGTTTGAGTCAGCTAACCATTGAATACACTCGAGTGTTTCACGCAGTTCATGGGCGGGACCAGTTGCTTCATGACGCACCGTGCCGATGCTTTGATTGAGATCACTCCGGGTAAAGTCGTCATTTAAGGGGTTCAGGACGGCAGCAGTGAAATGGTGATTCTCAAAGCCCATTTCCTTGAGTTTAAGGATGAAAGACTCCTTGCGATAAGTCGGGTTTGGCGCGATTTCCGGCTCTCTCACAAATCGTGAAATGGGATCGAACGAAATCGCTCCTTTATCTGAAATATACCCGGTTCGGAACTCGATGGAAGAAATATGGCCTTCACCAGTAGCGCGAAGGCTCATGATGAATCGCAATCCGTCCGGTAGGGCGTCCTCCTGATTCGGATGCTGGATGATGGAGGGGTTGAACAGAGCGGCGGACTCAAGTGCGTATTCGCCGGAGAAGAGTGCTCCTATGAGCATTCGTCGCTCATGACTCAGAGATTTTTTGGTGGTGAGATGTTGTTTGACCTTCTCAAAGTGTTTGATGAGAGGCGTATCGATGTCGAGGTGGCGTGATGCAAACTCACGCTTGATAAGGTCCAGTTCTTTGGTGACTTGTTCATCGCTGAGTGTGAGAGCTCGTTCAATGATGCCCTTGATGCGCCATGACTCTCCGGGGATAAATGGGCGAATGATGACGCGAGCACTTTCCGGGAGAAGAGAAACTTCATGCCGTCGAATTTGGATGTGATTCATTAGGAAATTTTTTCGGCGAGAGGTGATTGAGAAATCAAGTGTTCAGCGCGGTTCATTTCCGCGAGAGAAAGATGGAAGGCCAGTGTGGATTCCGCACCCTGGTTCTCGCTGACCCGATCAATGTGCAGCCCATCGCTGCAGCCACCAGTGGCGAAGTCGTAGAGTGGAATGCCAAGGTCATTGCGCCCAAGAAACCATTCGAAGGCCCGTTTCGCTTCTATTGACCACTTGGGATCTTTGGTGGCACGGAAAGCAGCGTAGCATGCCGAGACCATGGCTTGTGCTTCAACGGGCTGTTGATCGAAATCGGCGCGAGGTCCGTCCTGCTTATAGAATCCATTATTCCCAATGGAGCGGAAATGGCCGGCCTTGGTGGTCTGGATCGAGA
>CALGLJ010000059.1 GCA_937930235.1 uncultured Verrucomicrobiales bacterium
AAAAAAAGCCCTCCCCTCTGATCAGTTTCCGCTCGATGAAACACAACTCCGAGAGGAAGATCTCACCATTCCCACTTCCTCGGAAGTGATCAATCACTTGCCAAAAACAGATCAACTCCATTTCCCCTCATCCGCTCTCTAAAAGCATCGCGACCCTCTGTTGATGCCAACGTCTATTTGGGGACCACGGAACCCGGCCAGCGGGTCCAGTCTGCCGCCTGATCTTGGAGGAGATTTTTCGGAAGATCCCCTTTTAGAAAATCAAGAATCTTACCACTCATGGCGTGCTGAGCTGCCGTAGCAGATTCTAACGACTGCAGAGCGGTGGATCGTTGAGCGACCTTCGTTTCGAGTTGGTTTTTTTGTCGTAATTGAAGACAAAATTTAAACCAACGATTCATGAAGTAATATTTTCGACCAGGGTTTCCAGTCAAGCGCTCACGGGCTGCTCCAAATTCAAGCGTTGGATCATTCAGACTGACGAAAGCGGTGTTTTGCGAGGCACCATGCTCCCACCGCCCGAGGGCAAGAAGCTCCAGCGCATCGAAATGCCGAAGGATGGGATCGAGAATTTCTCCAGTCACCCGAAGCGACTCAATCCGGCGCATGGCCACCTCTCGCCATCGATGAGAGTCTGCGGGATCTTTCCACCCAATTAGACCAAGCATCGGAGCATCGCCTCGAAAGTGATTTAAGAAAAGTTGGCAGTTAGGGAATACCTTCGCAAAAGTGTCCGCGATCGTTTGAAACTGCTCCTCCGTGAGCTGATACATCGCGAGCCACTGGCAGAACACCCCCCCGTCTCGTAAGGAGGCATGTACGGAGGTGAAGTGCTCATGGCTATAGAGTCGAGTCTCTCCCGGGGCCCAGGGAAGAAACAGATCACCGCAAACAAGGTCAAATTCACCTGGCGCAGAGGCGATGTATGTCCGCCCATCTTCGATGACAATGCGGGCCCGATCACTGCGGGTTACGCCGTAATTCGACTCGGTAAAATATTGATCAGCAGCTCGAACCACGAGAGGAGAAAGCTCAATGGCAGTGAGGCGCTCGACCCCCTTCAACTGAAGCACCGCTCCTGGGGTAATTCCGGTAGCCACTCCGATACACGCCACCTGCTTCGGGTCCGGGTGGAGAAGAAGTGGAAGGAGCGCCTGACGCTCTTGATCAAAGCGCACCGCCGTGCCCCCAAGGGTATATTGGTTAGAAACCAGAATGGAACGTTCCCCCGCAGGATCTTCGACAACAGCGACGCTTCCCTCTGGACCCGTTTTCTCATCGAGAAGGTGAAGCTTTAAATAAGGATTCAATGTCGGCAGTGGCCGCACCACAAAAAAGGCAATCAGCCCAACCACCGCCAGAGTGCCCGCCCCGATGATAGTCCGCCTCATCACCGAGTCAGGAAGTAGCCCTCCACAGAGCGCAAGAAGCCCTCCGAGAAGCGCAATACTGCCGTAGATCCCAGTCAAAGGCATGAAAAGGTGAAGCGCGAGCTCCGCTCCGATGAAGCCACCAAGCCCATTGATCGCGAGTAAAATCCCGAGAGTGCGCGCTGGCGCTGGTAATGCAGAGGCGGTCTGAGATTCGGAAAAACCTTCCCTCATTGACCAAGCTATCGTCAGTGGAAATAGAGTCCCGAGAAGAAGCCAAGCTGGACCCAGAGACAGTAAGGCTAAGAGAACCAGATCACCCGCAAATCCTGCTAGCGAAGTTTGAGGACCGAGGAAATTTCCACTGCGCGCTAAGGACATGAACAACACCGGAGCAAGTACGATACTCAGTGCAGCTATCGGAATCAAGAAGCGCAACAGCAAGGACTCAGGTTCGGGATTTTTCACAAACCTTAAGAGCAAGGGCAAGAGAAGTGGAGGAATCGCCAAGACCAAAATCACCGCAAAGAGAATCGCTCCGGGCGTGATCAAAGTAGCAGGTGCGACCAACAGTAACATCTGCACGCCTAGAACCTCCAAGGCCAAGGTCATCGCCCCTGATGCGAAGGCGAGGAGGAGAGCTCTTCGCGGAACGCAGGTGGAAGAATGTGTCACGATTTTTTTCTCTACCGTATGAGGCTCTCGACGCGCGAGGAAGAAGCAGCAAAAACCGATCAAGACATTTCCCAACCCCGCCACGAGCATGGCTGGAACGAGGCCCAAGGATTCATAAAGCCAACTCAAAACGAGCAACAATCCCGCCGCGCCCCCCAAAGTGTTAAGTCCATAGAGGATGAGGCTCCCACTACGAGATTTCCCGCCTGAAGCGAGTCCTCCTTGAATGATCACAGGAAAAGAAAAGCCCATGCAGCAGGCGGGCGGAAAGATCGCGACGAAAGCGATCAAGGTCTTAGCCAGCGTACCACTCCAGCCCATCAGCCCATCAGTTCCGAGCACCGGCCAAAGCCAGTCGGTCCAGGCCGGGAGAAAAATCACGGGAAGACAAAGCACTGCGACTCCGCATTCCGCCCAAGCCGCCGCCCGCCAAGGGTTCCGGATTTTCTCTGCGCGCAGAGCCGCAAAAGCCGCCCCCACCGAGAGGCCTAAAAAGAAACACCCAAAGACCCGAGTTGAGGACTCATTGCTGGCTCCCAGTAAATCGATGAGACGACGAGTCCAGAAAAATTGATGAGCCAGAGCAGCAACTCCGCCCACGAAAACCATCAACGAAGGAATCAATAGACGAGATAAGGGAGAAGACATGAAGACATAAAAATGGGTGGCCGATATTTAATCGGCCACCCCAAGAATAAAACAACACTAACAAATAAAAATTTAAGAACGTCGACGACGTATCAGAGCTAGACTCCCAAGCAACGCGAGCAACGCGGAAGACGGTTCCGGAACAACACTGAAGTTGAATGTTTCCGTGGATTCCTGAAAACCAATACTTGGATCGGTACTCGTTCCTGAAACTCTGAGTTCAATTCCCCAATCACCCAGTTCAGAAAATCCAAGGTTAAAGTGAGCTTCTCCGCCAGCGGGAACGGTAATCCCTGAATTATCACCGACTGAATTCGAGGACAGATGGAAGCTCGGATTCCCAAATCCATCGAAATCCCACGCACTGAAGGTTCCGCTTCCGGAAGGAGAAGTCACGGAAATCAACTCAAAGGTAATCATTCCCCATTCCGTGCTCACCAGCTCCTCCGTCGCAAATCCGAGATAAGGCGCTCCCTGCGTCTGAGCCACACTCTGACTTTGTGGAAGCACCCAAATCGGAGCACCGCCTGACACTCCAGTTCCGGTGTCTAAGTCTGAGTCAGTTTGAGAAAGCATGGTAGAAGCGGGCACCACGATAGTCAGCACCCCAGCTTCAAACTCTTCATCATTTCCGCTGACTCCATCCACAACTGCATTTGGAGAAACGTGATTGTGAAAAAAGAATTCTGGCGGCTCTCCCGGCTCCTCCTCATAGGCAATCCCAATATCTCCATGCCCTGCAGTGTAGAGCACCGCAGAGGCAGGGCTTGCGACAGCCCCTACCAACAATGTCATGATTAAACTTAATTTCATCCGAACTGGTTTTACTCAAACGCAACAAAAGCGCAATAACTAATTGCAGAAAAATTGCACTATCTCGAGAGCAGTCGGAAAAATCCACGCCCCTCGGGAGACAATTCACGCCTCAAAGCGCGCCTCATGATTAGGGAGACGGCATTTCCTTCTTCCGCTCCGGTTTCAAAAAACTCCAAAGGAAACCCTGGCCTCGAAGGATTGAGGTAAGTCCAGTTGATCAGATCCTCGCTCGCTCCGGATACCAGCTCGGGAGAATTACCCGTCAGGGTATCTTTATGAAGATCCCGAAGAAAAATCATCCTCGCGTGTGTTCCTTCGGGCTCGATTTCACTCCGAACCAGCGCCTTGCTGCCTCGCACTGGATCTGCCCCTCCCGCATCCAAAAAGTATTCCAACTGATGATTCATGCCATCGTTGTTAAAATCACCTTCTGGGTCCGCGAGGCTCCCGGCAGCCAGCCCATAAGCCCGTTCGTAGCTATCAGCCCAAGCAGCAAAGTCGTAATCAATTAACAGACCCGCAGCACAGCGAATTGTCATGATCTCACTGGAAGAATCTGCGCCAGATGCCCGAAAGGTCAGCGTATGAATCCCCGCTGAAGTGAAGCTCAAAGTGCCCGCTACCTCCTGATCGAGTGGAAAGGAATCACTCGAATCGATACCATCCGCTGTCTGAAACTGAGAACCAAAGCTGACCTCCCCAGGCCCGATGTGTTCCAGAAGCTGAAGGGTAACCCTGCCGGGGAAATCCGTGGCGGCTCCACGTTGAGCCAGCGATTCCGGCAGTCCCGCACTGTCCGGCAAGGAACAACCCGCCGCATCAAAGGAGCAGGGACATTCAAATCCATCGCCGGTCGCATTTGCCTGCACCTCGATCAAAGCACGCCGGTCGCCATAAATCACGCCATTCTCTATATCGCACAAGCCCAAGGCCCAACGTCCCTCTTCATGACAAAGAGTGCCGTGGACCTCATTGATGGCCCCAGAATGCGGAATGAGAAATTGCAAGGTCTCTTCAATACTTGTTTCCTCTCCACTCGGGCGGAGACGACCCGAGGCCTCTAGCTTAACATGATAGCTCCCGGGCTGGGTGAAACCCCAGTTGAAGTGGCTGTGCGTCGCGGCTGGGAGAGCGGACAGATCATCTGACTCATCAATTCCATCTTGCGTATTAAAAAAGACAATACTCTCGCCTAAACTCCCCGTTTCCCAGAGGGCAAATTCTCCCTCACGGTCCGGTCCGCTTCCCGAAACATCCACCATCTTTAACCCGATCGTGCCCAGTCCATTATTGAGATGATTATCACCTACCCGAGTCTGAAAAATTAAGGGATCGATCACGACTCGCATCCCCAAGAAATGGTTATCTCGTCGAAAACTCTGCGGAAGAATCCAAGCAGTCTGACCCGCAGGACCAAGAAATGAAAGAGAGTCATTGAGAGTGCCCTGCGAGCGAGGCGGGGCAATAATTCGAGTTTCCGAAGCCCTCAGTCGACGAATCTGGGTCCGATCATTAAAATCGTCATTGAGATTATAAGACGGCCCAAGAGTCCAACCGGCTTCTGGATCATAGTCAGTCTGAATTTCATAGTGGCCGTATAAGAGATCGAGCTCCACGGCCTGTAAGGGGGCCAGAACAGCCGCCAGAGCCATGGCCAATATTTTCTTACTGCATATAGATTGCATTTGTGACGTAATTAGGGCCACAACCCAACCATGGAGAGCAAGGAAAAAATCGTAAGTGCCACAATCGTGATTTGTGCATCGGCGTTTCTTTGCGCCCAACCCTCAGATAGTGAAGCTCCTTCTCCAATTCCTCCTGAGCCCATTGGGGAAACCGAGTCCGTGGAAAAAATATCAAATGAAGCGAACCAACTTCAAGAAAGCGAAAACGAAAACCTCAACGAAGCAGCCCCGATCACCGAAGAGATCGAAACCATAACCGAGCCGGAAACAGCCCCCGTTCTTCCAGAAGAATTACCCCTCCCCGAAGCACTGCCCGAAACACTCCCGGAGGCACTCCCTGAAACTCTCCCTGAAACGCTCCCTGAAACGCTCCCCGAACTCCCGGCAGATCTCGAAGAACTCCCTCCTCTGGAAAGCGTAGAAACTGATACGCTGGAGGAATTGACCAACCCAGACGAACTACTCGACCCCATCGACAGCGAAGAAAATTTCGATGCCGAACCCTCGGATGACAGCCTAGATTCAGACGATGCGCTGAGCCCCATCGTAGTCACTGATCGCACGACCACTCGTGAACCAGCGGTCTTTGGAGCGCCCTTAGCAGAAAATCCTCTGCTCCGCTTTGCCAGTCCGGGAACCGAGGTCATCAGTGGAGCCGCCCTGCGTCGCAAGCTAGGAGCCACCCTGGGAGAAACCCTCGCCTCCGAGCCGGGAATCAGCGCCAGTGCATACTCACCCGGAGTCTCACGCCCCGTGATTCGCGGATTTGAAGGAGTGCGGGTGCGTTCCCTCCGCGATGGCCTTGGAACGATGGATCTGAGTGAAGACAGCCCAGATCATGGAGTCCTCGTAGACACCCTCTTAACCGAGGAGATCGAAATTTACCGTGGCCCCAGCTCGCTACTTTTTGGCAACTCCGCTATCGGCGGAGCGATCAATACCCGCACTCGCTACATCCCTAGCGTGGCAGACGGAGAACCCTTTGCCGCCACCGCCATCGCAGGATATGACACTCAGGGTGATGGATTCCACTTTGCCACCGCAGCCGAATTACGATCAGAATATTTTGCCTTCGGCTTCTCCTTCAGTGAACGATCCGCTGGTGATATTTCCATCTCCGGCCGAGCTCGTACTTCCGAATATGAATCTCTGGTGCAGCCTCGGGTCTTTGTCCCCGGTGAAGGCTCCGTTCCCGTTCCAAACCCTGATGGCACCCTACCCAACTCCTTTCACGAGTCTTCCAGTTGGTCGCTTGGAGCTCGCCTCGGCTCGGAAGATGCGCTCTCAGTCGGGCTCTCTCATCACCACTACGATTCCACTTATGGTATTCCTTATTTCTTTCCAGGAGATGAGGTCGACTTCTTCGGGGACTCTTCGATCGCGGCAGAGCTGGACCGCACTGATCTGGAGTTTAGCTATAAACTGGAACCCGGAACATGGCTCCAACAGGCCAAATTAGGACTCGGGCTCGGCGACTATGCACATGATGAAAACTTTGTCGGACAAGACAAAGATCTGGGCACCAATTTCACCGAAACCGCTTTCCAAAAAGACACCTTCGAAGGCCGCCTAGAACTCTATCATGGCGAGGAAGAGGATGCGTTCTCCGGAGTCTTTGGCGCGCATTTTGTCGATGAAGATCTCGTCGCAACTCGACTCATCGTCCCGCCTCCGACACTCTTCGAAGAGGACTCTCGCTTGGAGTCTCGCAGCTTGGGTCTCTTTGCGCTGGAAAAATGGAAGAACGGCCCCTTCAGCATTCAGGCTGGCCTCCGCTGGGATCACCGAGAGGTCTCCCTAACAGACCAGCTCGGATCGTCACTCTCGGAAAAAGGGTCTGCATTTTCACAATCCCTCAGCGCGAGTTATGAGTGGACTGATCTCGGCCCTTTTGACCTTCTGGAAGCCTCCCTGACCGCTTCCCACATCAAGCGCCTCCCGACCGTGATTGAGCGTTATGCTTTCTATAATAATGCCGCCCTGGGTCGCTTCCTCGTCGGCGGAGATCTCGATGGCACCCCATTAGATCCCGAGGAATCGACCGGGCTTGAGTTCACCCTCGAAGCCGAAAAAGGAAACACCTCCGGAACCCTCTCTCTTTTCTACTACCGATTCGGCAACTACATTTTCCTGCAAGATCAACGTGGGGTGAGCTTCGCCCCCACCGCGCAATACATTCAAACATCGGCAGATTTCTACGGCCTCGAGGCCTCACTGACCCATAACCTCATCGAGGGGACAGACGATAGCGGCCACCTCGATCTGCGCTTCGTAGGCGACATAATCCGCGGCATCGATACCGACAACTCCGACTCCCCCCTTCCCCGCATTCCCGCCGCTCGTCTCGGGATGGAGCTCACGTGGCAACATCCCCGCTGGTCTGCCTCGCTTGAAACGCGATACGTCTTTTCTCAAAACCGCACCGCTCCTCTTCCCGCCGCCGAACTTCCCACCGATGATTACCTCATGATCAATGCCTCTCTCACTTGGTCGCCCCTCGCCGAGAAGGAGGACCTCCTACTTTCCCTGCGCCTCAACAATCTCCTCGATGTCGATGCCCGCAACCACACCTCCTTCCGGAAAGAAACCTCCCCGCTCGGAGGCTTCGGACTCAGCACCGAAGTGAGGTGGTCATTTTAAGATAAGACCGCCCCCTCGCGTCACTCGTCAAGGTGCTCTCGGACGGTCTGATAGAGATCGAGCACATGATGGTCATGAAGACGGTAAAACACTTGGCGTCCTTCCTTCCGGTAACTGACCAGACGCGCCGCCCGCAGCGCACGCAACTGATGCGAGATTGCGGAATCCGTCATCCCCAAGCTACTCGCGAGATCACAGACACAAAACTCCTCTGCCGCCAAAAGCGAGATCAGTCGCAGTCGCGTCGGATCAGCCAAGACATTAAAAAACTCCCCCATCCGCTGCGCATCATCCACCGCAAGAGGACCAATCGATGCCGCAGTCGCCGCATGGCGCTCTGAACAGATCGCCTCATCTGCCTTTTTCGAAGTCGTCTTAGCCATTGGTCTAAGATCTCTCTTTTTTTAAAAAATACAATGGACAAATACATGAGAGCATGTTCATGTATTTGTGTCATGAATACTGAAGCAACCAAATGTGCCTGCCCCGATTGTAAATGTGAGGTCCGTGATGGACATCGCGTTACTGCGGACGGCAAGGAATTCTGCAGCGAAGCCTGCGCTGGTGGTCACGCCTCAGGCGTCGGCTGCTGTGAAAATAGCTGTCAATGTCACGGGTAATTTTCACCCCTCTCTTTCGACAGAATCAAGCCACCTGATCAGAAATGACTTGGTGGCTTTTTTATGCTTTGTGTTCGCTGGATTATGACGCATTTATGTGATGTGGATTCGATCCTTACTCTCTGCCAAGAACGCGGTTTGCGCATTACGAAGCCGCTCAGAACGATTCTTCAGGTCCTCAAAGAACACTCTCTGCCACTCACCCTTGCGGAGCTCGAAAATAAAATCGATAGCTGTGACCGGACGACGATCTATCGGACCTTGCAGCGGCTCGAACAAGTGGGGATTCTTAGGCAGCTCAACTTTATCAAAGGTGGGGCTCGCTTCGTCCTGAAGACCGATAAAAATCATGAGGAATATCTCATCTGCGAAGGATGCGGTAAAGTCGAAGCCCTAGACATCGCCTGCCCCGTCCGAGAGCTAGAACAACAACTCATGGAGAAGACTGGTTTCCGCAGCCTCTCGCATGAGTTGGAATTTTACGGACTCTGCCCCAAATGCGACCACCCGGAACACCCCCCCGGACATTCCTGCAAATTTTGCTAATCAGCTCTGGTCCAACATTCTGGAGCCTCCCCTCGGGAGCGCTGCAATGAATCGGGCAGACTTCTTAATGGAACTTTTCAATTCCGATCAAGCTGGTAGCTTTTTCTCAATCAGACTTATGAGATTCCTCCTATCGCTCCTTCTTACCAGCATTCTTTCTGCTCATCCTGTCGAGTATCACAAAGACCCCTTTCGCCAGCTCGAAGATGTCTGGCCTACGCCGACCGAAACACGCATTGCCTCGGGAGCACCCGGCCCCAAGTATTGGCAACAGCGTGCTGATTACGATATCCAGGTCTCCCTCAACGAAGAAACCGATGAGATTACCGGTCACGAGACGATTATTTACTATAATGAATCGCCCCACACCCTGGAATACCTCTGGATTCAGCTCGATCGAAATCGCTTTAATCCAAACTCTCTGGGGCATCAATCAAGAGAAGCGCCTCGTTTTGAAAAAATGCGCTTCAGCACCTTCGCCCGCGAACTAGGGCGCGCAAAAATCGATGGCAGTTTCAAAATTTCTGCCATCACAGATCAGGCCGGTAAAGCACTCCCACACCGCATCGTCGATACCATGATGCGGGTTGACCTGCCGGAAGCGCTCAAGCCAAAAGAGCAATTCACCTTCAAGATCAGTTGGCATCACCGCATGAATGATCGCAAAATCACCCGTAGCCGCAGTGCCGTGGAAGAGTATAAAGACAAAAATAAAGTCTTCGAAGTCGCGCAGTGGTTTCCACGTGTCGCGGCCTACACAGACATGCGAGGATGGCAGAATAAGGCCTTTGCCGGTCGCGGAGAATTCGCCCTCGAATTCGGAGACTATCGCGTGGCAATCACCGTCCCGGACGACCACATCGTGGCAGCTACGGGAGAAATTCAAAATCCCAAGGATGTTCTCAACCCGCTCTGGCAAGAACGGCTCACTCAGGCCGAAGATGCCACAGCCCCCATGTTCATCATCACGCCTGAAGAAGCAAAAAAGAATGAAAGCTCAAAACCATCAGGCACTAAAACATGGATCTATGAAGCGAAGAATGTCCGAGACTTCGCTTGGGCGAGCTCCCGGAAATTCATCTGGGATGCGGTAAAGCATAAGATCAAAAGCAGCGGCACCCCAGTCTGGGCCATGTCCTACTATCCAAATGAAGCCGAACCTCTCTGGAGTCAGTATTCCACTCACGCGGTCATTCATACTCTCGATATCTATTCTCGTTACACCTTTGATTACCCCTATCCTGTCGCGATCTCTGTCAATGGCCCCGTTTACGGGATGGAGTATCCCATGATCTGCTTCAATGGCCCCAAGCCTGAAAAAGACGGCACCTATTCAGAAAAAGAAAAGAACCGCCTCATCTCGGTCATCATTCATGAAGTCGGTCATAACTGGTTCCCCATGATCGTGAACTCAGACGAGCGGCAATGGACCTGGATGGATGAGGGCATCAACAGCTTCCTCCAATCACTTGCCGAAAATGAATGGCGAGAACATTACCCCTCGCGCGCGGTTCCAGAGAGAATCATCAATTACATGACGAGCTCACCTCAGCGTCCCATCATGACCAATTCTGAATCCGTCATTCAATTCGGAAGTAACGCCTATGCCAAACCTGCGATCGGCTTAGTCATCCTGCGGGAAACGATTCTTGGACGAGAAATATTTGATGACGCATTTCAAAAATACTGCCAACGCTGGATGTTCAAGCGCCCAGAACCAGCAGATTTTTTCCGCACCATGGAAGATGCGTCTGGAGTCGATCTTGATTGGTTTTGGTATGGCTGGTTTTACTCCACTGGACACGTCGATATCGCGATCACAGAAATCAAACGTTACCTCTTGGATAACGGCGATCTCGAAAAGCAAAAGGCCCGCGAGAAAAAAGAAACCGATGAGGAACGTGCGCTCGATCTCACCACCGAGCTCGACAAAGACGCTCCCAAATATGTCGACGAAAAAGGCGAGGCCCTGAAAGACTTTTACGATCGCTTCAATCGATACGCCGTCACCGATAAGGACACCAAAAAGCGCAAAGAACTCTTAGAAAAATTAGAACCTTGGGAAAAGAAACTCCTCGAATCCAAAGAGGTCCTTCAAGTGGTGACTTTCGAAAACAAAGGCGGCCTCGTCATGCCTCTTCTCCTGGAACTCCACTTTCAGAAAAAGAAACCCGAGTTGATCAAAATCCCTGCCGAAATCTGGACCAAAAATCACAAAAAAGTCCGAAAGCTCTTCATCACCGATGAACCGATCACGAAAATCGTGCTCGACCCTCGGAAGCAAACTTCTGATGCCGCAAAGGCCAACAATATCTGGCCCCAGGAAATTGACGAAGAATACTTCGAACTCACCACACGTGAGAAAGAATCCAATCCCATGCGGGATGAGAAAAAGGCCAAAGAGGAAAAGGCCAAGGAAGCAGAGAAAGCAAAAGAGAACGCTGAAAAGGCCCCAGAAAAGAAAAAGGAGTAACTGCTCCTTTTAAATTAAAATTCCCCCTTAAAAGAGCAGCGGGCAGTCGGGGTCTCATAAATCACAATCTCGCAGAGCCCTGGGAGATCTGCTTCCAGCTTCCGCCAAAACCAAGCAGCCATAATTTCAATGGTGGGACTTTCCAGTCCTGGAATATCATTGAGATAGCTGTGATCCATCTGCTCCAGCAAGGGCTTCATCGCTTCTGAAATCTGCTTGTGATCGTAGACCCAGCCCACCTTTTCATCGACTTCTCCTTCAATGTGAATTTCCACCTTAAAGCTATGGCCGTGCATCTGACGGCATTTGTGATCTTCCGGCAGACTGGGCAGCGTATGAGCTGCTTCAAAACGAAAATCTTTAATTAGGCGCGCGCGCATCTTGGGATCAGGATAGACTTGTCTCCCTCGCCGTCCATCGCCAAGTTACCTCTAGTTTATGGCCAACCGCATTGACACCACATTCGCCCGACTCAAGGAGGAAGGGCGGAAAGCCTTTGTTGCATACGTCGCAGGAGGAGACCCTGATTTTGAACGTTCACTTGAAATCCTCTTTGCCTTGGCTGAGGCAGGCGCAGATATCATCGAACTTGGCATCCCTTTTTCCGACCCCATGGCCGATGGGATCGTCAATCAAATGGCCGCAGACCGCGCTTTGAAGGCCGGAATGTCTACTCCCCGTATTCTGGAACTCATCAAAGCATTCCGCAAAGAAAAAGACACCCCGCTCGTTCTCTTCACCTACCTCAATCCCGTCTACGCCTACGGCTATCAGCAATTCCATCTTGATGCCGCCGCCGCTGGCGCTGACGGAATTCTCCTCCTCGACCTCCCGCCTGCGGAGGCTGCCGTCAATGCGGATTTCTCCGGTGGGGAAGGACTGCACCACATTCACCTCATCGCGCCCACCACCCCTGAAGCGCGCCAAGCCACCCTCGCCCAATCTTCTCAAGGCTTCATCTACGCTCTTTCCCGCACCGGAGTCACCGGGGGGCATTCTGCCCCATCGGAAAGCATCGGCACCCTCGTGGCCCAGATCAAAAAACACACCGCAACTCCCATCTGTGTCGGCTTTGGCATCACCACCCCAGAGCAGGCCGCTATGGTCGCAAGCCATGGAGATGGAGTCATTGTGGGATCAGCCATTGTAAAAACAGTTGAACAGCATGCGGACGATCCCATGGTCGCCGCGAAGCTCAAGGCCTTTGTCATTCCTCTCATTGAAGCCACTCATCAAGTCTGAAATATGAAACTCTCTTTTACCAAAATGAACGGGGCGGGCAACGACTTCGTTGTCATCGATAATCGCGACTTAAACACCACCCTCACCAAAGAGCAAATTGCCCAACTCTGTGATCGCCACCGAGGCGTAGGAGCCGACGGGCTTCTCGCAGTCGAGCCCGCCGAGCAAGGGGCCGATGTGAAATTTCGCTACTACAATGCCGATGGAGGCGAAGCAGAAATGTGTGGGAACGGGGCGCGCTGTTTTGGACGTTTCACCGCTCAAGTTCTGGGAACGCAGCAAAAAAATCTTTCCTTCGAAACGATCGCCGGAACCCTCGGGGCCCAGCTCATCGGCGATGAAGTCTGCATCGAAATGTCAGATCCCTTTGATCTCGAAATGAATGCCCCCGTGGAAATCGCCGACTTCGAATTCCCCATTCACAATCTCAATACCGGGGTCCCTCATGCCGTCGCCTTTGTCCAAGATCTCGAGGAAACCGGCATTGTCACCTCTGGCGCCGCGATTCGCTATCATGACCATTATCAACCCAATGGCACGAACGCAAACTTCGTCGAAATCATCGCCCCAGACCACCTCTCCGTCCGCACCTACGAACGGGGAGTCGAAAATGAAACCCTCGCCTGTGGCACCGGCATCACCGCCTGCGCTCTCATTCACCACCTGCTCACAGGAACCCCCTCCCCCATCAAAATCAGCGTTCGGGGCGGTGATGATCTCTCCATCGGCTTTGAAGCTAACGAAAATGGTACCTTTTCCAAGGTCACCCTCACCGGTCCGGCCGACTTTGTCTTCGAAGGGGAAATCGAGATCGATTGATGAGGCGGATTTTTCTAAAAAACGAAAGATCCCTTGAACCAAACTTAGGCTTTGAGCTGACCCGTTCCTCGAACTCGGTATTGATACGAAGTCAGCTCACGCAGCCCCATAGGGCCACGCGCGTGTAGCTTATCGGTAGAAATTCCGATTTCCGCACCAAAGCCAAATTCCTCCCCGTCACTCAAGCGAGTCGACACATTATGGAAGAGACAGGCTGAATCCACTTCTCTGAAGAACGATTCCGCCGAGGCCTTATCCTCGGTCACGATCACTTCGGTATGC
>CALGLJ010000060.1 GCA_937930235.1 uncultured Verrucomicrobiales bacterium
GGTGAGTTTCTCTTGGGTGATCTGGAAAAGGAGGCTTTTCGACGCATGATGTGGCGCATGGCGGAGTTTGCGGGGGTGGAATTACTCACTTATGCGCTGATGGATAACCATTTTCATTTGTTGGTGAGGATGCCAGATCGAGAGCGGTGGCTGAAAAGATTTGAAGGAGACGACGGTGAGAGCCGCTTGCTTGCGCATCTTGGGAAGGTGTATTCGAAGGCCTTTTTGAAGCAGTTAGAGGGGGAGTTGGAAAAATTGCGGGATCAGGGGCGGGAGAAGGAGATTGAGGTGCTTTTGGACCGTTTTAAACGGCGTTTTTGTGATGTCAGTCTCTTCGTTAAGGAGCTGAAGGAAAGGTTCTCCCGGTGGTATAATAAGCTACATGGACGACGGGGGACCTTGTGGATGGATCGATTTCACTCGGTCTTGGTAGAGAATGGAGACGCGCTACGGATGATGGCGGCTTACATCGATCTCAATCCGGTGCGAGCAGGTTTGGTAGATGATCCGGCGAAGTCGCGGTGGACGGGTTATGGGGAGGCGATGAGTGGGAGTCGGCGCGCTCGACGAGGGCTTTGCAAGGTGGTGCAGGCTCCGCAAGATGCATGGGAGACGAAAGCGAGTGCGATTTATCGTTGTTGGCTCTATGAAGAGGGCGTTTCCGTAGGAGAAAAGGATCCGAAAACGGGAGAGAGGCGAGAGTCGAAGAAGAAAGGGGTGAGCGTTGAGGAGATGACAAAGGTGAAGCTGAAAGAGGGTCTCAAGTTACGGGAGACTCGGATTCGGGCGATGAGCCGAGGGGTGGTGTTGGGGAGTGAGGGATTTGTGCGGGAGGTATCCGAGCGCTACTGCGAGGAGATGGGTCGGATGCGAGCGAAGCCGGGGAAGAAGTTGCTGAGTGGAAGGGGACGGGTGTTTGTGTTGCGGGAGTGATCTGCCTCGCACGATTTTTTCGAGACACGAAAAAGGCCTCCAAATTGCTGGAGGCCTTATCATTGAAAGCTGGTGGGCAGGGCTGGATTCGAACCAGCGTACACTTACGTGAGCAGATTTACAGTCTGCCGCCTTTAACCACTCGGCCACCTACCCAATTATAGATTATATCGTGGGCCGCTTCGCTCGAAAGCGCTGCGACGGCGGGGAGATATGGTTGAATTTGGATCGGTGCAAGGGAAAAATCGTTCTAACCCCATTCATTCTTTTGTATTTCTAAAAAATTTACAAAATTCAACTTTCTGAAATTCATAAAATTTCTAGCAACCATCAGGGGTAAACAGTCTGGAAATCCGTTTTATTTAAAAAACTAATATTTTTAAGCTTGAAAATTTAATAAATTTTGTGGCAATATTCTCATTGAAGCTGCTGGGAGCTATTTAGCGCCCTTATTAATAACCGAAGTCATAGATACCAATGAAACAGAACTCTGTTCCCTCTACGGGGAGTCAGGTGGATACGGACCGCTTGGCTGATTTTGTCCTTTTCACACAAAGGTCGTGCATTCTGAATTTATCCTCAGAATTAAGTAAGGGGAGTCTTTCCTTCCCTCAATTCTTTCTTCTCACTTATCTTTCAAGTGAAGATTATCTCACCATGTCTTCTATCGCAAAGAAGATGGGCCACTCGACTGCGGCAGCCACTGGATTGGTTGACCGGCTCGAGAAGCTTGGCTTTGTAGAGCGAGTTCATGCTGCGGAAGATCGCCGCAAGATCATGGTTCGCATTACCCAACAAGGCGTTGAGTTGGTAAAGCAGATGCATGGTCGCATCGCCTCAGATCTCTCCTCCATCATGGCAGAAATGGACGATGATGATCGGCAGTCTCTTAATGCGGCCTCACGGGTTGCAAATAGCGGCACGCTGAACTGAATCCATTAGTTTCCCTCACCTTTTTGTGAAGAGGAAACTTGGCGGAACCAAGATGCTTCCCCTACGCTCTGGCGTGGCGGAAGCATTTTATTTTTTAGATTTTCTCTCAGAGTCATCATCAGATATCCGGGCTGATTTTGTGACGAGAATTTCTGGAGTCAGCACTTCGACCGATAAACAGGAGGTTCTGAAAAGCTTGAGTGAGCATCATGAAGCGGCAGCCCAGCGGCTTGGATTTGAGAAAACATATTATGCCGAGCAGATTCATGGGGGTGAAATTGCAGTTGTTGATGACTCTGCGGCAGAGTTCAGCCCGGAGGTAGATGGGCTTCTGACGGGAGCTTCCGGGGTCTTACTCGGGATTCATGTGGCAGATTGTGGGGCACTTTATTTGATCGACCAGGAGACCAAGGCTCTGGGTCTCTTGCATTCTGGAAAGAAGGGGACGGAAGGCAATATCACGGGCCATGCGATCGCGATGATGAAGGAGCATTTCGGGACAAATCCGGCTCATCTCAGGGTGGCGCTCGCCCCCTGTATCCGGCCCCCGCATTACGAGATCGATTTCGCAGCTCAAATCAAAGCTCAGGCCTTGTCTGCAGGGGTCTTGGAAGAGCATTATCACGATTGCATGCTCTGCACGGCGTCTGATTTAGATCGCTTTTATTCGTATCGACTTGAGAAAGGAGATACTGGACGCATGCTCGCGCTACTTGGTCGTCACGCACTATGAGGTATTCAGCTCCTGCTAAAATCAATTTATCACTCAAGATTGTCGGTCGTCGTGAAGATGGCTTTCATGAGTTGGAAACGCTGGTTCTCCCTCTACCGGGACTCTGCGATACTCTCACTTTTCATCCTGCGGATGAGTTCTCTCTCTCATGTGAGACTCCTGGCGTGCCCACGGACGAGAGTAATCTTGTCTCAAAGGCGTTACGCATTTTTGAGCGGGAAACAGGATTAGCGTGCCCTTATCAAGTTCAGCTTACTAAGGAAATTCCTCATGGCGCTGGTCTGGGTGGTGGAAGCTCAGATGCGGCTACTACTTTGCTCGCTCTCAATGAACTGACTAACGCAAATGTCCCTCTCGATTCGCTCGCGGCCTGGGCGGCTGAGCTGGGTTCGGATATTCCACTCTTTCTTTATCAATCTCCTTGTTGGGGTAGGGGGCGTGGGGAAATCATTGAGCCCATCGAGCTGACTTGGTCTCATGCGATCGTGCTCTTTAAACCAGCGTTTGATATTTCAACCCCTTGGGCATATTCCTGTTGGCAAGGGTCACGCGAACTTCCGGAGATCTCCTACGCTCCGCAAGAAATCGCGGGTATAACCTTGAGCAATGATTTGGAGCGCCCCGTGTTTCAAAAACACTACTTTTTGGCTGAATTAAAAATGTTCTTGTTGAAACATCCGAGCACTTTGGGGGCGGTGATGTCAGGTTCCGGATCTACGGTTTTTGCGATTTTAAAATCACCTGATGATGCTCAAGCGCTGATCAAAGAAACCCGTCAGGAAATGGATCCCACATTATGGTCTCATTCCGAGGTACGATTTATTTCGTAAAGGTGGATCGGGAATCAGAAATTATGATAAGAGAGTCTGTAGGGGGATCTCCGAAAATCTCATTTCTGAAAAGAGACTCAGGATAGACAGGAGAATATTTTCAGAGCAATATTTTGGAGTGAAGGATTTAAAAGATGGTATTCGAGCTTTAGTGCGTCTCGATTTTCAAGGGAGAGTCCATAAGACTTATCGAGGCTCTGGAATTGAAGATCGTTATCATCAAGAAGTGGCGGTTTTGAAAATTCTGGAAGAACGCGATTGCCCTTATGTGCCTCGACTTCTGGAAGAGCATCCCGAAGAGTTTCGGATTGTAACGACGTCTTGTGGGGCCCCGGTCCCTCAACTCACTCAAAAAAAAGCAGACAGTCTGTTTCAGGCTCTGGAGCGAGATTTTGGCGTGATCCATGATGACCCTGAACCTCGAAACGTGACGTATTCTACTCAGCTTGGCCGTTTTTGTCTGATCGATTTTGAATTAGCGACCATCATTCCTCAAACTTCTGGAAGTCTTGATCATGGTCAAAAAGAGGGCGAGATTTGGAAAGTTCGGTGGCATGCACGAACGAAAAAAGGGGGGCATTCGGAGGGGAATGATGATTTCTATTCCATTTTAGGAATTGCACCTGGGCATACGCACATTCGGGAAAAAACGGGAGAATCTCTTCTAGATCCTGAGCATACTTTACTGGCGATTTCAGATGGAATGGGGGGGCAGAATGCAGGTGAGCTGGCAAGTCGATTGATTCTCTCCTGGATGCGTCGTTCCTCTTCTCTGATTTATGAAGCGCTTGCGAAGCACCCGGAAGACACCTCGGCCCTGGAGAGGGCGATGCATCGCGCGCACCTCGGATTAAATGAAGTCGCGCTGGAAGATGAAAAAATACGTGGGATGGGAGCAACGCTGACGATCGCCTACATCACGCCCGCTTATCTTACCATGGCCCATATTGGAGATTCTCGTCTGTATCTTCATCGTGATGGTGAAACGCGTCAGTTAAGCACAGACCACAGCATTGCTTTTCAAGAATGGAAAGCGGGGAAAATGACAGAATATGCCTACCGGAATCACCCTCGGCGAGCTGCGCTCTACGACTCTCTCGGTGGCGGTCATGAACACATCAATCCTCAATTTTTGAGTTTGCCGTTACAGCATGGAGATCGGTTACTTCTGTGTTCGGATGGCTTAGTTGATGGTTTAAGTGAGCAAGCGATTCATCAAGAATTATGCAGTCTGCCACCTCGGGGTGAAATTGCAGATTCGTTGCTTGCGAGAGCGGTGGCTAACGATGGTGGTGATGATACGACGCTTATTTTTGCAGAAATATCTCACCTCTGAAGGAGGAATCGAGGAGAGAGTGTCTACGATCAATGGCTCGCTGTTGTTTCGGTGGTGATTTGATCGATCAGTTCCTGAAATTTTGTAGGAAATTTTTTCAGCGGGCGGATCTGGGCTTCTTGGAAGAAAATTTCCGCACCTGCTGATTGTAATTGGATCAATCCTTTATGCAAAGGGGCGCCACCATCTTCGTGGAGCTTTCGGATATTAGTGAGCACCATGGAGACTCTTCCATTAATGAGGTAAACGGCAGAGTTACCCTTTGTGTAAATATCAGCTTGATTCCAAGTGTTGGAGGTCTTGGGTTTCACCTGGCTCATCGCGCACTCGGTGATCATGCGGAGAGGGGAATCTATATGGTAGTGGTAGAAGAAAGTTCCTTTTTCTGATTTGCGTCTTTCTACTGGAGCATCAGCAAGAGTGTCTAATACCCAGAGGTCTCCTGCGTGTGTGTCACGAATTTGATATTCGACAGACTTCATCCAGTATCTATAAACGCCACCCGGTGGTCCAAAACAATGAATTAAGATTCCACTATCCTTACGGTCTTGGCCTAGTGTGTTAGGCCAAATTTTTTCACCCCAGCGATATTTCACGGAGAAATGGTAGTCATCAAATTCCTCTTTTGTTATTAATCCGCCGCTTACCTGCCCGGTTATTCTGAGCGTCTTTTTTCCATCTTCTTCAACCAAAGTAAATACTCCTAATGGATCGTAGTTTAACCCGAGTTGTTCGCTTAATTTTTCATTTTTGGAACCAAGTAAGGAGAGGGGCTGGTAAGGTTTTCCCAACCAAGTATTCCAAGCAGCTAGGTCTTGAGAAAAGAGATCTCGCCAGGCAAAATTTTCTGCGAAATGGTCTTTTTGTGGGAGCGACGATTCCTTGTCAGGTAAGAAGCTCATCACCAACCTAACGGAAATCCCAACGAAGAAAAGTAAGGAGATCAGCGCAATGATTCTCATCGACTAGTTGTGTGAAATGCCAGAATTAAAGATAAGGTTTTGATTGAGAGTCTTTTTTGAGGTTAAGGGGGGAGTTGTTGATTTAGGGGGCATAAGGATTAGGGTTAACTGGTGCGGAATCATGCACGTCTCCCATAATGAGAAAATCAAAAATTCTCACTTTTTGGATAAAGGTGGTCGCTAGTTTTTGCACGTCTCTCTTGTGAGCGCTTTCCGTGCTTATCGTATTTGTCGTGCGGGAGCGCTCTTTTTCATCACCAAGCAGCGGAACTTCCCTTAATAAATAATTCGCGAATTTCTCCGGTTTCCATCTTGCGTGTGATCACGAAAAATTCATCGATACGACCACGGAAATCACGTTGATAAGGCCAATGTGTGGCTTCCTGCCAATGGCCGATATTGGCTTTTCCAATAATGATTGGCCCGGCAGCTTTTGTCTGCTGAGATTTGACCTTTCGTCCATTCACATAGAGCCGTATTCGTTGTTCCTCTCCGTCGTAGGTTAGAGCAAGATGGATCCATTGCCCGGGAGCTACGAGCGGTTTATTGGAATTAATATAGAACACGCCGTTGGAACTCGCACGGATGCCGCCGTTGTCTCGTAGCTGCCAATCGAGGTGCTGATGATTTGATTTGTTCCCATTGGAATTAACCAGTGCAGTGATGGCATTTTCGAATCGATTGACCTTGATCCATGCGGCAAGAGTGAATTGCATGAGTGGTTCTGAAATTTCAAAGGCGACCCGATCATCGGGATTTTCAAAAAGTAAACTTTTCTTCTTGAGCCAACGACCACTGACTTGTGTGGGGCCATGAATGGAGCCGTCGTAGATTCCTGGTTGGGCGAGGTTTACCAAAATATGATTTCCAAGACGATCGGGGGTGGAATTGAAATCGTAATAGACGAGTAAATCAGGATCATTTAAGAGTTCGTGCTGTGCTCTTTGCCAGCGGTGATAAGCGACGGTTTGAGGAGATTTAAAAGCTTCACTGTCTGGTTTGTTGAAAATTTGAGCAGGCTTCCCGTTCTGCCAGCCAGCGGCAAAACCTTCTGTGACGACCCGGGAAGGTTGGCCATTTTCTTCGTGCAGTTCTACTTTACCGGAAAATACGTGGACTTCGGTTTTCTGGTCTTCATCGACGGCGACGCCGAATTCCGTCCCTAAATCAATGATATCAACCTCCGAAGTGAGGACGGTAAATCCGATGGCTTGTTCTGGAATGAGGGCCCGAATGCGTCCCTTATGTAAGACTAAACGCATGTCATTCTCGATCGTGAAATGGGCAGGCCCTTCAAGGAGCGTTTGTGCTCCACTTCGAAATTCAAGTTCGATGTTTCCTGATTGAAATTGATAGTCTCCTGCTTGGAAAGTGGAGCCAGGTTCTAAAGGCTGTCCCTCTATTTCTGCGCCTAGAGAGAGAACTAGTCGAGCGACAGGTTCATCTTCTGACGGGGTGAGATGTGAAGGTGGAAGTTGTAATGCGGGCCATTTCCAAATGATGAAAAATAGGGGGATCAAGGCGGCAAGAGTGCCCCAATAATATCTGTGCGATTTCGGTCCCTCTTTTTTTGTTTGAGGCAGGAAGGTTTGCAGGTTCAGAAGCTCCCCCGTGTGCTGCGCGGCGATTTCCTCAAGAAGGATTGCTTCATCACGAAGAGCGTCATGAACCCAGATGACCGCATCGGGATGGGAGCGCATGATGTTGTTGAGCCGAGTGCGTTGCTCAGTAGTGATTATTCCTTCGAGGCTTGCGGCGAGTAATTGATCAAGCTCAGTTGAATCAAAATCATGTCTTTTTGTATTCATGATTTTGAACTTGATTGTGAATTCAGTTCCGCCTCGATGCAGAGGCGGAGTGATTTTCGTAAGCGGAGCATGAGTGAACGGACTCCATCGACGGAACGTTCACAAACTAGGGCGATGTGGTTCATCGATTTGCCTTGAGCGTAACGTAGTGATAGTAAGCTTCGGTGAGCTTGATTCACTTTCATTAGACAAGATCGTAACGCTTCTTGTCTCAGTGAGAGGTCTTCAATCCGACTATCTGCGACAGACTGAAGCTCTTGTAGTAAATCATCATCGAACACGAGACGGTCCCGTTTGAGATCGCGATAAAATGCTCTCACTTCTAAACGTGCGGTTGCAATTGCCCATGGTAAAAAAGGGCGCTCAGGATCGTAACGTGAGGCGTTTCTCCATAAGGTAAGATTGGCTTTTTGCAGGATGTCTTTGGCATCATTGGAATTTGCCACCAGCGTCATGATGCAGCCAAACATCTTGGTTTGTGAAGATGTTAGTTGATCGATGAAATGACTGGAAAATTCAGGTGACATGCGAAATTTGAGTTGGAATCACTGTGAGAAGAATGACGGAAACTTTGCAGTAAGATGTTCACGATCTTCTATCGATAGATCATCATTGTGCTCAATCCAGTGAATGGCATCGCTGGGGTTTTGCTTGAACCATACTTCGATGGCTTCATGGAGTCGTTCACGGCGTAAAGAAGAGTCCTGAATCGCATTTCCCCAGAGGGCGCCAGCTTCTGGATCGACGAGATAGAGTTCTCTAGCGAGGGAGGCACTCGCCTGATCAAAGCTCTGGCCTGGGTTTTGTTCGCGTAACCAGGTGGCGGCATCTTCAGGGGCTTCATATGCCCAGTTTGCCATTAAATTGATCAGCGCATTTGTGCGACCGGGGCCATCTGCTTCTGCTTCTAAGAATGTCACCGCAGTGTCGAATTCACCGTTTTCAGAGGTGATATGATCCACGATAGTTGGAATGGCGGCGTCACGTAGTGGGCCTGTGAGATCATTAAAGGCGTAGGCGGCGGTTTCAAAATCATTTGTGAGCCATTTTTCAAAGATCGCGGTAGTAGCTTTGGCTGCAGAGGCAGGATCGAGATTGCGGACCCAGTCCAGTGCATCTGCTGGTTTAGAATCAGCCATGGAGTATGCAATGAGTTCGGGGAGGCCTTGGCCTTCGAACTTTTGGCGATAGTTTTCAAATAATTTTTTCGCGCTGAATGGGTTTTCAAAGTGCATCATTCCCACCGCGCTACCGAGGGCTTGCGTTTGTTCTTCTTGAGAGAGGGAGCTAATCCATGTGAGGCACTCTTCGGGATCTTTGGTGGCCCATACTTTGGCTAAATCCTGGATCATGCTCTGGACCATCTGATCTTGCTGATTCGTTAAGTTTTTTTTGTTTTCTTCTAAAAATTGAGCTGCTTGTGCTGGAGACTTTGTCCCCCATTTTCGGAATACGGATTCATAAAGTTCACTCAGTCCATTGTTTTCGAGGCCAACTTGCATCAAGGCTAATGAATTTTCTGCGCCCCGTTGGATGAATTCTTCAACCAGCATTTCGACGGAGACGGAGAGCAGGCCGGTGGCGTCTGGGTCTTCAATGTCGAGTAAGCCCATGGCTTCGTGCTGAATTTCGAAATAGGCTTTTGGAAGAGCTTCTAAGGAGAGTTTTTGAATATAATCACGCCAGCTCTCACAGCGTTTGGAATAGTTTGAGATCGTTGAAATTTCACGAAGCTTTTTGGAGTCAAGAACTTCGATATTTTGTGATGAATTTGAGGAAGAGTTTGGGTGAATTTTTGAGCGCTTCAGGGATGAATCATTCCGATCTTCTTTTGAAGAGACCTGATCTGGATCTGACACCAGAGCCCAACCTCCGATTAGGCCGATTCCGAAAGCGAGAATCATCAACAGGATCGCAATTTTCATGGAGGAAACTTTACAGGATTTACGAGTGGGACACCTTTTGAGTATCCCACTCGCTAGACAAACAACAAATTTTTTCTCTTATAGATCTGCTACAGAGAATCTTGAATGTTCCATGTGACCTTTCGATCCCTGATGGCCTTCTTGAGCAAGTAATACATTGATGATTTCATGATTCGGCATCTTCCATCGACCACGTATGGTTTTAGCCATTTGAGCAAATCTGATGTTCATTCCCAATTTGGATTTTTGACGAGGCAGGACCCAAGATTGGAAACCATCTCTATTTCTAAAGCGGTAGACAAGATAAGTGGATCCATCTTCTGATAATTGTCCTAAGCGAGTGAATGAGCGAGTTCGGCTGTAGGGGCGATTCCATATGTTGAGTTCATGTGTTCCGAGGCCGGCTCGATTATTATCAAGCCAAACATAAGCGCCAGTTTGCCATCTTCCGCGCATTCTTACCCCAGGTCTTACTCTTGAGTTATACTTAGCTCTCTTACCCGAGTTTACTCGACTGAGAGTTTTAGGATATCCCCTAGAGCCAGCTTTGAAGTGCTTACCGCAGGTGAGGAATACTTGGTTTCTTTTAACATCCCATCTTGACTGCCATTTTCCACCTCTGAGGTTTCCTCCTGACCAGTCGATTCTTCCCGAGGCATTATTATTCTGAACCTGGACCTGAATTAAGATGCTTCCAAGATCTCTACTGGCACGCCCTTTTTTATTTTGACTAATAGCTGCTCCAAATGAGGTCGCTGTGGTTGCACAGAAAACACTCAGGAGAGTTATTTTGATTAGTTTTGTATGTTTCATATTTTTTTGTAGTGATTTAATAGTGTATAATATTATCCGTTGAAAGTTGATTTGAGGAGAATGGTAAAGTGATGTTTAATCAGAGACTGGGGGGTCTTTTTGGTAGCGGGATGTCAGTTGATTTTTCTCTTTTTTGGACAAAAAAGCATTTTCTTGAATCCAGGAGATCACATCAGAGGGAGCATCTCTAAACCACTGATCTAATGATGAGGTGACCAACTTGTTTCGATGTTCCATATCTTGAACTGAGCCATAGGTATCAAGTTGCTTCCACCTGTCATTGGATAGTTCATATGAGGTGGCTAATTCAACATACGCTTCATCCAGAGATGCCTGTGTGGAGGAGGGGAGACTCCGGAGCCATGCTTCGGCTTTTTCTCGATCGACCAGTGCCCAGTTAGCGACTAAGTCTCGGACTCCTGCATTCCGCCCTTCGCCACTGGGTTCAGCATCTAAAAATTCAGCGGCTCCTTCGAAGTCTTTATTTTCGAGCCAATAGTGGTGACTTAGGGTGCGAGCGGCTCCATCTCGAGCGGCTCCTTGGGAGGCTTCAAATGCTTTCTTTGCGGCGCTGAAGTTATTTTCAGCCATGGTATTCATGGCGATTTCCGCAGCAAACGAGGCGGTTTTATCATCAAGTTTCTCGGCCCATGTGAGAGCTGCGTTAGGGGATTCAAGTGCCCAAGATCCGGCTAATTTTTCCGCTAATAAACTCCGATTTGGAAAATGAGAGTGAGAAAGAAGCAGTTGGCTTGCAAGTTCCGGTTGAGAGAGGTGGATGGATCCGATCACGGTGCTGATCGCCATGATTTTTTCTTTTTCTGCAAGCTGATTGACCCAATTTAATGCTTTTTCGGTATCGTTTCGTGCCCATGTTCTTGCCAAGTCGTTGAGGAGGTCATGATAGAGCAAGGGGGCGGCTGATCTGAGTCTGGCTTCATTATTTTTGATGTATTCCGAGGCTTGATCAAAATGATTGGCGGCCCATTTGCGAAAAATATTTGCCATCATTTCGGGCAGCAATTCTGGCCCTCCTCGTTCATTTGCTTCGATCCCCTTGAGAAAGAGGCTCAAGGCTTTTTCTCCAGAATGATTTGCGAGATATTCCGCAAAGACCTCATAAGCAGAGTAAGCTTTTTCAGAGATATCAGGATCATCTGCTCGTTCTCGAATGGTGATTTGTCTCTGAAGGTCTGCCAGAGCTTCTAAGTATTGATCTGGTGTGAGTGTGCTGAGCAATTTTCTGAACCCATCATCTCGCTCCGCGATATCATTGAGTTTGAGGATGTCTTGAGCTGAGGTTGGTCCAAATTCCTCGATGAGGGAAGAGGCACTCTTGTTCGTTTGATGTCGTAAAGGATTTCTTTGATCTGAATTCAGAGAGGTTGTGGCCGAATTTTTTTCAAGGTGTTCCTTACGATATTTTGAGGTAAGAGCGTAGCCGGTGATTGCGCCCAAAAGCAAACTGAGAGTCACCAAGCTGATTACGAGGAAGCTTTTTTTTCTCAGATTTAGGGAAGTGACGAAATTTTCGGCCATTCTATGTGGCAATTAGCCCGAAATGATGAAAATGTGTCACAATTATTTCATTTTTTTTATTTTTTGTGATTTTTCCTGAAAAATGGAGAGAGGATGAGTCCTAAGCTATGCCTTTGAGCAGAAGAGCGAGGCCGATGCAGGCGATGATGAGAGCAATGATGAGAAGGCATTTTTTCAGCTTCTTTGCGGGGAGAGGTTGAGGGGCAATGGCGCAGAGTTCCTCGAGATATGCGCGACAGGTGCCGCATTTGGTGGAGGCGCCTGTTTTATCTGCAATTCGATCAGGGTCCCGATGGCACTTTGCCATATGAGAAAGGATGGTTCCCTTACTGGTATTGGTGCAATGACAGAGGAGATGGTCATCGGACCATTCTTTGGTCAGATCGGGCTCGTGAGATGTTGGGGTGGGGGGCTTCCTTTTTTGAGGGAGAGTCATGGACTCAGTTCGCATCCCCTTGGAAGATCTCAGCATCTCTTTTACTGGGCTGTGGGATGAGTTTTCTTCTGGCGGTAAAGGCCTTTGACTTCGCCAAGGAGGAAAATGGAGCCAGTGATGAGCCGTAGGGGAGACTCGACTTTCAAAGCTTCTGCAACGGACTGGTGGGAGGTGTGCGGGATGTGGGGAACGAGTTGTGAGAGTTCTTTCGGAGTGAGGGAGCGTGGGGAATTGATCGGGACAAAGTGGAAGTGGCTTACGATGGAGGAGAGAATCTCCAGGACGTGGGCCGTTTCTTTATCGGCGACGGAGCCATAAATAGTGTGCGCTTTTTGATCCCCAAATTGTTCTTTCCAAGTTGTGACGAGGGCTTCCATCGCGTGTGGATTATGTGCGGCATCGAGAATGGTGTGAGTCTCAATGGATTCAAAACGTCCCGGCCAGTTGAGGTGAGTGAGGGCGTGTTGGACGATGTCGTAGCTCAGGGTGAATCCTGCGGCATTCATCGCCTCGCAAGCGAGAGCCGCATTCTCACGTTGATGAGAGCCTGGGAGCTGAATGGAATATCCGAGGAGAGGTTCGGTGATAAAGCTGAGAGGAGCCTGCACTTCATTGGCAGTGCGTTCGATGGCGAGTTGGGCTTCTGGTTTTTGCTTGGCAGAAAGCAGAGGTTTTCCCGGGATCGCGATGCCTGATTTTTCGGTGGCGATTTCTTCGAGGGTCTCTCCAAGCCACTTGGTGTGATCGAGAGCGATAGGGGTGAGGACGCAGACGTCGGCCGGGACGGCGGTGGTGGCATCGAGACGTCCACCCATACCGGTTTCCAAGATCACAAGGCTACAGTCCAGATCCCGAAAGTGGCGCATGGCGAGGGCCAGAGTGAGTTCAAAAAAGGTGGGATGATTTTCCCACGTGGACACCATGTGACGCAATTCGGTGAGGAGTTCGGCAGTGCGTTCTTCCGAAATTTCAAGCCCATTGACTCGCACTCGTTCACGGTAGTCAACGAGGTGGGGAGAGGTGAAGAGTCCCGGCCGCTCCCCGAGTGAGCGGGCCAGGGCGTCTATCATCGCGCAGGTGGATCCTTTGCCATTGGTCCCTGCGACATGGATGACCTTGCAAGTGTGTTTGGGAAAAGCGAGAAAATCACGGAGAAGTTTGCGCGGAGCATCGAGCCCGAGTTTGATCCCAAACATTTGGGTCGAGTAGAGCCACTCGATGGACTCTTGATAGGTCACGCCTTTTCTTTTGTCTGCCAGGGGCCGGTTATCGCAAGAGTGAGACCATTGGCCTGCATGTTGACGAAAAGGATCTTCCCGTCGGGAGAAAAGCAGGAGCCTGCGAATTCTGATTTGTTAGAGGCATTCCGCGCGATGGAGTAGATTTTTCCATCGGGGGTGACGCCACGGATGTGTGGGGTGTTTTCTTTATGCTGGGTGATGAGATCTTCACAGAGGATGAGATCTCCCCATGGCGCAGCGCAAAGGTTATCCCCATTGGTGAGAAGATCGTCGCTTGTGGGCTGAAGGAAGAGTTCAAGCTTGTCATTTTTATCAGCTTCTCGCGCAGGAGTGAGCTTGTAGATTTGACCTTGTCTTTCAGGGCCGCCGTCAGTGCAGCAGATGTAAAGTGAACCGTCGCTATACTGAATTCCTTCGCCTCGGGCAAACATGGCTGCGCCAGCCTTATTACCGCGAATACGGAGATCATTTTTAGGGGCTTCGACCTCGTCGAGGTCAATCCATGTGACTTCAAAGGCTTGACCTTCTTTCACCTTATCAGCCGACTGCGGGTAATTCCGAGTGTCCATGGACTTCTTTTCGGTGATGCAAAGTGCCTGCAGTTTACCTTTGGAGAGATCCTCAGGTTGTTCCGGGATGAAACGGTAGAGCAAGCCATCGCTGATGTCTTCGGTGAGATAGAGGATCCCGGATAAGGGATCGAGCGCGACTGCTTCATGACGGAACCGTCCGAGATTCTTGAGCGGGATCGCCTCTTGCAGTCTCCCATTGTCAGTGGCTCTCACTTCGAAGCAATATCCGTGTTTGCGGCCTCTCCTACTGGTGAGGTCAGCGGGTTCTTCGCAGGTGATCCATGATCCCCAAGGCATAACGCCTCCAGCACAGTTGCGATCAGTGCCTGTCAGAGAAAGAAACTCTTTAAGCACAACGCCTTTGGCAGGATCGTAAACGATGTTGGTAGTCCCCCCGATGTGGGGAACGGCTTTGCCATATCCTGGGTCGTAGGAGAGTCTTCGATCCGTTCCTTTAGGCGGTTTCGCGTCCTTGAATGGGCCGAGGTTTTGTCTGGCGGGGCTGAGTTCATGGTTTCGGACAAGAATGAGGCTACCTTCTCGTCCGGCGAAGCAAGCCATGCCATCTGGCATCCCAGGAACTTTGTGGCCATCACTCATGTGAGTGCCAGCTTTTGAAATGATTTTGTAAGAAAACCCCTTTGGAAGATCGAGGAGTTTTTTGGGATCAGAAACGAGTGGGCCGTAGGGCTCGATCACGCGGGGGTCTTGTTTCGCGTGTAAATATTTTTGTAATCCAAGAAAGCCAAAAGCCGCCGTGGTTCCCGTGTTCATGAATTGCCGCCGTTGCATAGACATGATTTTGATGCTGTTCGGCAGAAATACAAGTGGGCTTTATGGTAAAAAAATTTAGAAACGGGATTTTCTGAAACGAAAGTGATTCCTCGTTTGAGGGACCCGTTGAGAGGGCATGCTCTTGAGTTCCGCAGAGTCAAGAGCAGGGCGGAAGGTCTGGGGATGCTCTCCGCTTTATGGGAGCATCGTCACTGCACCAGTATGGAGTGAGTAGACTCCTCCAACAATTTTGATTTTTCCTGCTTCTTCTAGGTCGGCGAGGACTTTGCTTCGCTTGCGAACATCGGCGACAGTCATGGCGGCATTTTTGGCAACGACCTCAGCGACGAATTCTTTGTTTTTTGAATTTCGCTTGTCTTCGTGCCCCTTGACTTCGGCAATCGCTGGTTCGATGTGGTCTAAGAGTTTAGTAATGTTTCCGAGTTCAACGTGATCACATGCTCCTTTCACCGCGCCACAAGCTTCGTGGCCGAGAACCATAATGACTTTGACCCCACCAACGGCGGCGGCGTATTCCATTGAGCCGAGCTGTTCGGTTGTCTCGATGTTTCCAGCAACGCGACCGACAAAGAGGTCACCCAGCCCTTGGTTAAAGACTTGCTCGACTGGGACTCGGGAATCAATGCACGAGAGAATATAGGCTTTCGGGTGTTGCCCTTTCGTTCCAATTTCACGACGTGCTTTAATGTTAGGATCGGCTGCCTTCGCTTTGACGAACGCGGCATTTCCTTCCATCAGTTCCTTTAATACTGAATCAGGAGTGAGTTTTTTCTGAGTTTCTGCCGTAGGTTGCACCTTGCTGCCGTGGTGCTCTGCAAGTGCGGTGGACACGGAAAAGAGAAGGGCGCTCGTCAGTGATAGAGTCGTTAATTTCATGTTTTTATGGGATTAAAATAGATTCTAAATGTTGTTTTCTTGATCAAGAGAATGGCTCATTCAAAAAATCACATGATCTGCAATTGATGAAGAGATTCGCTTGAACATTGGAAATTAGCACTAACAGTACCGGATTCATCCAAAAAATCCAAAAAATAGCCAATTTGCTAGGATTGCAGTTGGGCTGGTTCGGTCATTGGATTTCGCTTTCGAGGAAATTATCTTGAGAAGAGCTGGAGAAAATGGGTTTTCAACTTCTGTTTAAATTCGGCCATTTCAACGGTTTGGTCGATTTCGCTTTCGAGACTGGTCATGGTGACCCCATCGAGCCCACAAGGGGTGATGGATTGAAATCCAGAAAGGCTATTTTTTTGGACATTGATACCAAAGCCATGAAGCGTGACCCAGCGACGAACACCTACTCCGAGGGAGGCAATTTTACGGTTTTCAATCCAAACTCCAGTGAGGCCGTCGCGTCGTTGCGCGCTGACGCGGTAGTCTGCGAGGGTGCGGATGAGCACTTCTTCGAGATTCCGGAGGTGGGCATGTAGGTCTTTGCCATAGTGTTCGAGATCTAGAATGGCATATCCTACCAGTTGTCCGGGGCCATGGTAGGTCGCTTGGCCCCCGCGATTGATTTCTATGACAGGGTGGGGAAGGGCCTTGGGATTGAGGAGGCTACTTTGATCACGAGTTCGACCAATGGTATAGACTGGAGCGTGTTCAAGAAGGTAGAGGGTGTCTGGAATGGTGCCTTCACGTCGTTGTGCGACGCGTTCTTCTTGGAGGGTCCAGGTCTGGTGGAAGTCCAGATTATCACCAAGGTCTTCGATAATCATGATGGGGAGGTGCGAATCCTTCAGGGAGGATGAGTCCAAGAATGTTAGCGTTTACTCTTTGGTTTCTTAAGCCAGGCGGTGATTTCTTTTAAATCGAGGCAGTTGATGACGTGTTTGCGTTCGAGCCAGCCTTTACGGGCCAAGCGCACTCCGAAGGCGAGGAATTGAAGTTGCTCAGTACGATGAGCATCGGGGTTGATGGAAGTGAGGACTCCTTTCTCGCTTGCCTTCTTCCACCAACGCCAGTCCATGTCGAGTCGGCGAGGATTGCAGTTGAGTTCAATCACGGTGCGTGTTTCCGCAGCGCAGTCGATGACTTTATCGACGTTGACCTTGTAAGGATCACGCTTCAGGAGAAGGCGTCCGGTAAGGTGGCCGATCATGGTGACGTGTTCATTTTCCATGGCGGAAATGATTCGTTTGGTCATTTCATCCTCCGGTAAGGTGAATGCGTTGTGAACTGAGGCCACACAGAAGTCGAGTTGGCTGAGAGTGGAGTCATCAAAGTCCAGAGTGCCATCTTTTAGAATATCGACTTCACTTCCGGCAAAGAGATGGCAGCCATGCTCTCCTTGATTGAAGGTTTGAATTTCTTCGATTTGTTTCAGGAGCCGTTCTTCATTGAGGCCATTGGCTTGGAAAGAAGAGTGTGAATGGTCTGAAATTCCAAAATATTGCAGGCCGTGATCATGGGCGGCATCGGCCATTTCTGCGAGAGTATTGCGGCCATCGGATGCGGTGGTGTGATTGTGAAAAGTGCCGCGCAGGTGATCGAGTTCAATCAGGCGCGGAAGAGATCCTTCTTGTGCGATTTCTATTTCTCCTCGATTTTCTCGTAGTTCTGGAGGAACGAATTCGAGTCCAAGAGCTTGATAGATCTCTGATTCTTCCCTGATTTCTGGGATTTCAACATCTCTAGTGGGGGTGAAATCGTATTCGTTTAGCGAGAGTCCTTGTTTCAGGGCGAGTGAGCGAAGAGCGACGTTATGTTCCTTGCTGCCGGAGAAATATTGTAAGGCGAAAGGATATTGTGCGTTGCTGACTGCGCGGAGGTCACATTGCAGGCCGTTTTCCAAGCGGATCGAGGTCTTGGTTTCTCCCTGTGCGATGATCTCGTGTCTTTCAGGAAAGGATGCAAAAAATTGCGTGAGCGTTGCGGGCTCATCCGTGGCAACGAGGAAGTCTAGGTCATGGAGGGTTTCTTTGGAGCGGCGATAGGATCCTGCGATGGCGCAGCGGTGCGTCTTGGGGTGATCGCGGAGGCGTTCAAGGAGAGTTTCTGCGAGTGGGGCCACTTCTCCTAGCCGAAAGCGGTCGGCAAATTGTTCGCGGTTGGCGATGGCGGTCAGGATTTTTTCGACCGTCTTTTTCCCGAAGCCTGCGAGTTGCGTGATTTCCTCGCCTTGGCACGCCTCTTTGAGTTGGTTGATAGAAGAGATGCCGAGGGCGTCATGAAGTGCTTTGATTTTTTTTGGCCCCAGGCCCTGTAGTTCAAAAAGTTCAAAAAGCGTTTCCGGGAATTCAGCACGAAGGTTTTCGTAGTAAACGAGGGTTCCGGTTGAGGCGAGTTCGTGGAGCTTTTGTTGAAGCGCGTCGCCGATCCCTTTGATCCCTTTGAGATCATCGGCGGCTGCTTTGGCTACGATGTCACCATCGTAATTCTGGACAATTTCCGCCCCATTTTTATAGGCACGAGTTTTAAAATGATTCTCGCCTTTGAGTTCAAGGAGGAGAGCGATTTCTTCGAGAGTTTGAACGAGGGTCTCGCGGGTTACGGTTGCCATATGGGTATGAGTAAGGGTGAGTGGCTTAGTTTAGGTAAGGTTGGCAATCAATTCAACGAACCACTGGGCTCCTTGTTCAAGATCAGAGATGTGGATGAATTCATCTTTGGTATGCGCTTGATCAATGGAGCCCGGGCCGAGGCAGATGGATGGAATGCCTGCTTTCGAGAGATGGGCCGCATCCGAGAACCAAGGGGCACCTGTGATGGGGACTCCGAGGCGCTTGAGCCACGGGTGATCGGTTGTCATTTCCATCGGAGGGTATTCATCAGCGGAGGCGAGAGTGAGGGGTAAGTCTTGAAGAAAACTTTCCAAAACTTTTTTGGCACTGGTGTCTGCGACAAGAGCCGGAACGGTGCGAATATCGATGACGGTCCGACAGTGAGCGGGGACAATGTTCGGACGGGTGCCTCCCTCGATCATGGCGATGTTCAGGGTGGAAGAGCCCAGGACGGGGTGCTGGAATTTTTGGAAATGGACCTTGAGTTGTTCTTCGAGAATTTCCAGAGCCTGAGCCATTTTGAGAATGGCGTTCTCGCCGAGGTGGGGTTTCGAAGCATGGACTGATTTTCCCGTCGCTTCGAGAGTGGCCCAGAGGCAGCCCTTGGTGCAGTAAACGGCCTCCATCGAGGTGGGTTCACCAGCGATGGCAAATTCGTAGTCTTGGCCGTGATGTTTTGCAAAGTGGATCGAGCCGGGTTGGGCGGATTCCTCCCCCATAAATCCAATGAAATCCACGGCGACTGGAAGTTCGGCTAAGCGATGGGCGTTTTCTTTCAGGCCCCAGAGCATAGCGGCCATTGGACCTTTGGTGTCAGAGGCTCCTCGACCCCAGATTTTTCCTTCTGCAATTTTTCCAGACCATGGTTCGATGGTCATGCCTTCAACTCCTACCGTGTCGAGATGTGGGCCAAGAAGAATGCGGGGACGGTCGAGGGATCCCGGAGCTCGGGCAATCAAATTAGGGCGTCCTGGGAGGACTTCTTCGATGGTGGTAGTGAAGCCGAGATTGCTCAGATAGGAATCGAGGAATTCGGCCATCTTTGCTTCTCCGCCAGGGTTGACTCCTGGATCTCCATCTGGATTGACAGATGGGATTTGAATGAGGGTCTGTAAAAGTTCTACCACGTTTTGCATAGGGCGAACTTAGACTGAGTTAACGTGCAACGACGTGTATTTTTTGAGAAATTTTACCCTCTTTATTAATCGAGAGAAGTTGTGCGAGCGCTTCTTTAGCGGAAGTAGGGCGCTTGGCTGGATTTTTATCGATCATTCCCATCACCCAAGCGCAGAGTTCTGTGGGGAGGTTGGCGTTGATGGCCGCGAGGTCGCGGACGTTGCCCTGCATGTGGGAGCACATCACGCTCAGAGGACTCTCTCCATTGAAGGGGCGTTCTCCACTGAGGCAGCGGTAGAACACACACCCGAGTGAGTAGATGTCTGAGCGTTCATTAAGAGGAGCTTCGCTGAGGAACTCGGGGCTGAGTGAGAAGATCGAACCCATGAGTCCTTCACCATTTGGAGGTTCTCCGGTCGTGGGGTGAGTTTTCAGGCGAGCGCGACCATAATCGATGAGTTTCACATGATAGCGGCCACTCAGTTGTGGGCTGACCATGATATTGGACGATTTGATATCGAGGTGGAGAAGGTCGGCATTGTGTGTTGCTTCCAGCCCCTCGAGGGATTGGATCGCGATGTCCATAAATTGGTCCGTTGAGAGCGGGCCTTTGGTGAGGAGTGCTTCGAGATCTTGTCCTTCGATAAGCTCCATGACGATGAAGCTCCCGTAGCCATCGACGCCAGCATCGTATGTGCTGATGACATTGGGGTGTCGGACGCGAGAAACGGATTGGAGTTCAGAAAGGTAATCTCCTTTGATCCCTAAATCACCTTTGTCTTTAAAGCGTTTGATTGCGACTGGCCTTCTGAGAAGAGTATCGGTAGCGCGATAGACCATGGCAGTGCCTCCTTCTCCAATTTTGATTTCGTGAGTATACCGCTTGTCATCGATGATGTCAGTGGGGTCAGGATCTTCAGGAGGAATGAGGGGGTGATTGAGTTCAACGCTTTTGTATTTGGAAATTTCATCCGAAACAAAATCGGTTTTGTTTTTATCAGCGATCAGAGCAAAGTGAATGGCCTGCCCAAGATCGGTGATGAGAATGGAGAACTTTCCCATGTCGATGCGCAATTCATCACAGTCGCGGATGATTGATTTCATCGCTCCGAGAGTATTGATTCCGCGCTGAGCTATTTTTTGAATGGTCGTGACGCGATAATCGGAGGGCGCTTGCCCTGCGACCAGTTGAGCAAGCGGGGTGGTGATGAAGTTTGCATAAACTACATCAATCCGATCAATCATCTGGACGATTTCTCTAGGTATCACGTCAGTATTGGGCGGTAAGGAAGTCTTCCATCGCAGAAGAAGATGCTTCGGGTTTCGTGATCAGACCAAAAACTCGACATTCTGAGTGATCTTCCTCGTCGGCTCCTGAGTTCTCATCGTTGAGGCCGATGGAAAAAAGCATGAACTTCTTTTTGGAAGAAGAAGCAATGATCGAGTCGGGGGCGGGGAGTCCTGCTTTTCGAGCAAGTGCGGTAGCCCAATCGATCGCGGCTACGGTATGCTGCTTAGCGCGTTCTGCTTTTTTGGAAGTGGAATGGACCATTTGGAAGTCCACATCAGTTTGAAAAAAATCATGAACATCTGGATGTTCCGTGATTTCATCAATCGCGATGGGAGATGGTGAATGGTCAGTTGGGTTTTTCACGACTTAGGGGGAGCTTTGAATAAAGCAAAAGTGACGAGCCACTCCAAACTATTTGAGGGTGGATGTCAAAAGAACAATCTGAGAAGAAAGATCGCTACAATATCAAAAATCAAGATGAGATCAGGAATTTTTCCCGTTCCTGTTGTTCCGGAGATTTGAACTCATTTTCCTCCGAGGTCTCTGCGATGAGTTCATCGCGATATTTGTCAATCATCGCTTCTACAGGCCATGCGCTGGCTTCACCGAATGCACAAATGGTTTTGCCATCAATCTGGTATGCAACTTCTTCGAGCGTTTTTACATCATCAGGAGTCGCATTTCCTTCTAAAATACGGTCGGAAATTTTCCTCATCCAAGTGGAACCCTCACGGCACGGAGTGCATTGGCCACAGGATTCGTGTGCATAGAAATGTGTGATGTTATTGAGCACCCAGGAGATTTTTCGAGAATCATCGAGAACAATGACTCCTCCTGAGCCTGCCATGGAGCCTGCCTCTGCGAGGGTGTCAAAGTCGAGTGGTAGATCCCAGAAGCTGAGTTCTTTGGCCTCATCTCCGCGACCGATGCTGAAGGATTCATTACAGCGGAGAATCTTCGAAGAAGATCCACCGGGAATGACGGCTTTGAACTCTCGTCCGTCTTTCGGGCCACCGCACATGTCGTAGATGAGTTCGCGGAAGGTGATTTTGCCCACTTGGACTTCGAAGTAACCAGGATGTTTCACGTCGCCAGAAACGCAGAGAATTCTGGTGCCAGAATTGCGTGGAGTTCCTAGTTTAACATATTCTTCTCCTCCCATCCTCAGGATGTGAACCACGTGGCAAAGGGATTCGACATTGTTCACGATGGTAGGGCACATGTAGAGGCCCATGGCCGCGGGAAAATAGGGAGGCTTGATGCGAGGATAAGCGCGCTTGCCTTCGAGGGATTCGATGAGGCCAGTTTCTTCACCACAGATGTATGCTGCAGCGCCACGATGGACATAGATTTCGAGATCAAAACCAGATCCTTGGATATTTTGGCCGAGGAAGCCTTTTTCACGGGCTTCGGCGATGGCTTTTTCAAGGATGATGGCCGCTTCAGGGAATTCTTCGCGAATGTATATGTAGGCGGTGTGCGCTCCGACGGCGAAGGCTGAAATGACCATGCCTTCGATGAGCATGTGGGGGTCTTGATGAACGATGTAGCGATCCTTAAATGTTCCCGGTTCAGATTCATCTGCATTGCAGATCAGGTAAACGGGTTTGGTGTTGTTGGGGGGAATGAATCCCCACTTGATCCCAGTCGGGAATCCCGCTCCTCCACGTCCACGCAGGCCGGAGGTTTTGACTTCTCCGATGATGGCCTTCGGGTCCATGGTGAGACCTTTCTTGAGCATTTCATATCCACCATCATTCAAATATGTATCGATGGATTGATCCCAGCCTTCGCGGTCGACATTTTTAAAAATGAGGCGGTGTTCGTTGGCGTGAGGCTCTTTACCGGGAAGATATTTGATGTCGCTCATAGAGTTGATGCGGAGGGTGAGAGATTAAGCGTTTTGGTAGGAGTCGAGAAGGGCCTGGGCTTTGTCCGCCGTGATTCCTTCGTGAAAGTCGTCATTGACGAGGCAGACTGGGGCGGTGCCGCAGGAGGCGAGACACTCGGCGTATTCAACGGAGAAGTTTCCACAAGGAGAGACGGAGATGGTGTCTTTGTGGCCGTCTTCTTGTGAGCGGTCGATTTTTGTGATTTCACAGAGCTTGTCCATGAGTTCGTAGGAGCCTCCCATGGCACAGGAAAGAGTCCGGCAGACCCGGACGTGGAGTTTACCGGGAGCCTTTTGGCGGAATCCGGGGTAGAAGGTGACCACTTCGACAACTTTCATCGGCTCAAGGTTGAGCTTATTCGCAACCCAATCGATGGATTCTGGGCTGATGAAGCCGAAATGATGTTGTACTTCGTGAAGGAGTGGCAGGACGGCGGAGCGAGTTTGATCTGCAGGGTATTGGGCGATTCTCTGGTCGGCCTTGGCTTCGAGTTCAGGGGTGATTTCGAAGCATGGGAAGTTCACGGCACCAGGGGTGATGGGCGAGTGGATGTTTCTCTCAAGAGCCGTGAGTTGAGGTTCGGAGTATTCGACCTTGGAGCGGTCAATCGGGCACGGCTTTGGAATCACTCCCGCAGAGCACAGGTAGTGGAGTTTACTACGATCAATGAGAGCAGGTTTTGGCACGACTACTCCGAGAGAACGATAGCGGAGTTTGCTACGATCAATGCAAGCAGGCTTTGGCACCGCAGTCCCGAGAGAGTGGTAACGGAGTTTACTGCGATCAATCGGAGCGGGCCGGGGAACTTTTGGAGAAGATTGTTTCTGATCGAAGTAGATCAGTCTAGCACGATCAATCAACGCGGGAGTGGGCACTATGCTGGCAGTGCGATAAGAGACTCGGCTGCGATTGATGGGACGCGGTTTGGGGACTTCGATGTTTGAGTTCACCTTGAGAGAAATCAGTTAAGCTAGAGGAAAGAAAAATTAACGATCGCACTCACCCATGACGAAGTCGAGAGAGCCGAGAATAGCAGGGATGTCAGAGACCATATGGCCTTTGAGTAGTTCAGAGCAGATGCCGAGATTGACGAAAGATGGGGCGCGGATTTTGAGGCGGTAGGGAACGCCTCCTCCTTTGGAGTGGATGTAAAATCCAAGTTCTCCCTTTGGATTTTCGGCGGCGAAGTAGACTTCTCCCTCGGGAGCCTCAATGCCTTGAGTGGCGACGATGAAATGGTGAATCAGCTCCTCCATACTCATGAGCACTCGTTCCTTATCGGGGAGGGTTGACTTAGAGTTGACGACATTGATGTCGCCTTCTGGGAAGTCGGCGAGGACTTGGCGGATGATTTTGATCGACTGCCGCATCTCTTCCATTCGGACGAGGTAGCGATCATAGCAATCTCCATTTTCACCGATGGGGACGTCAAAGTCATACTGCTCATAGCCGAGGTAGGGGCTGTCTTTTCTCAAGTCGCGGTCCACTCCGCAGGCACGAAGGTTTGGTCCAGTCATGCCGTAGCTGATCGCGTCTTCCCGGCTGATGACCCCGACGTCGCACATTCTCTCAAGATAGATTTTGTTCTTATCGAGGAGGCTAGAAATTTCATCAATGGTGTTGGAGCACTCATCAAGGAATTTGAGGATGTCTTGATCGAGCCCTTCAGGAAGGTCGCGCAATTGGCCTCCAACGCGGGTGTAGGATGTGGTGAAGCGCGCCCCGGTGAGTTGCTCGCAGAAGTTGTAAATTTTTTCGCGTTCGGCGAAGGTGTAGAGGAAAACGGTCATCGCACCGACGTCCATGGCGCAGACCCCAACCCCGAGCATGTGTGATGAAATGCGGGCGAGTTCGCAGCAGAGTACTCGAAGAGCCTGTCCCCGTGGAGGGAGTTCCCATCCCATGAGCTTTTCTACGGTACAGGCGTAGGCGACGTTGTTGGCCAGAGGAGCAAGGTAGTCGAGTCGATCCGTGTATGGGATAAACTGATTGTAGTGCATGTTCTCCGCGATCTTTTCATCACCACGATGCAGGTAGCCGATATGAGGTTCTGCTTTTTCAATAATCTCCCCATCAAGTTCCAGCACAAGGCGCAGCACCCCATGGGTGGCTGGATGAGAGGGGCCCATATTCAGAACCATTTTTTCGCCGAGAACATCGTCGGTCTCAGCTTGATAATGATCTGCTGCTTTTGCCGATTTTGCGGCGGCATCCGGGGCCTCGTAAGTGGTGGTGCTCATAAGTGCGACAAGACGATAGAACCTCCATTTGGCGGGGGTCGCAAGGAGTTTGTGAAACTTTTCACAAAGTCTGAGCTGCGGAGCCTTTAATTTGAAGGATTAGAAGCTGTTGGTCGGGAGCAGGCTGACGGATTTTGGATTGTATCGATCGGCTGGTGAAAAGAGCCACCCAGGGTTTTTATTCATGAGTTTGTAGCCCGTGAGCTTGAATTCAGGGAGGAATTGGTTGCTATTCGGTTCATAGAGCGTTCGTCCGGTGTAGCGTCCTCGAATTTGGTATTCGTAATTTTGGTCAAATCCATAGCGTCTGCCGGCAGGACCATCTTCAGGAAAGCGATCGGGGTTGAGTTTGCTGCTTTCGTTAAAAATAACCAATTTTGCGGTGTTCCAGGATGTTCCAGGTCGTCTCAGGTAGCCCCAGAATCGGGTTTTGGGGACGTAGTAGCGGCGGCCATAGTAAAAGCTTCCGCGTTCTTCAGTTGCGATTTGCTGTTTACGGACTTCTGGAGTGGGGAATCGACCCAAGTTGCCACTCGCACTGGGGGAGGAGGAGCTAGAGCTACAGGAGCTGAGCGCTAAAACGGGTAAGCATAAGAAGATGAGCGAACGCATAAGAATGAGGATTCTCCTTTTTGGGAAAGGGGTGGTCAAGCTTCGCATGTCCTGAAGGTGAGATGGAGGGCTATGATTTGAGAGAGGAAATTTCCTTCAATTCGACAGGGTGTTTTCTATGGAACTGATTGATTGAGAGTGTGATTCAAATTTTATTCCTTATGTCAAAGGCGTCTTGTCCGAGTGATTGCTCTTGAATCTTGTTGGCTGAAACCTTAGCAGACCCACCCCGCAGTTCGCTGCGGAACCATCCTAAGTATGACGAATCTTGAAAATCTGGTCTCCCCCGAATGTGTGATCCCGCAACTTCAGGCCAGCGAAACCGAGGAAGTAATCGGAGAGATGATTGAGCATCTCGTTGAGATTGGGCGTATTGAACCGAGTGACCGCGATTTTCTCATCAACGCGGTGATGGAGAGAGAGAGGGAAATCGGCACGGGAGTAGGATCAGGGGTAGCTATCCCTCACGCCCGGATCGACGGGCTTCCTGAAGTCTTGGCCGTATTTGGCCGCTCTCAAGATGGCGTTGAGTTCCAGTCCCCTGATGATGCGCCGGCGAAGTATATCTGTTTGCTTTTGGTGCCCGAAGATCAGGCGGCCAAGCATCTTCTCACGCTGGCGAATTTAGCAAAAGCGTTCGGCCAATCACAGCGGCGTGATGCATTGCTCTCCGCCGTGACTGCGGAAGAATTAGCCCAAATTTTGACTGCAGCTTAACGACAACGGTTTTCATTTTTTTTCATGAATATTCCAGCTCTCCTACGTGAAAAACTTCTGATCGCCCTCGAGACGGCGGGGGTAGAAATTCCAGATCCTGCCCGGATTCAAGTGTCTGCGGCGGCAGATCTTCAATTTGGTGATTACCAGAGTAATGCCGCAATGATGTTGGCGAAGCCTGCCAAGAAAAACCCTCGTGAACTTGCCCAGCAAGTGGTTGATGCGATGGATTCTGATCTTTGCGAAATGTCGATTGCGGGTCCCGGATTTATCAATTTTAAAATCACTCCGGCGGCGTGGACTCAAAATGTCATTGCGCAGGGAAATGCGCCCTTACTTGGGATTCATCAAGTGCCTGATTCGCAAACCATCGTGATTGATTTCTCGGCGCCCAATGTCGCTAAGCCAATGCACATCGGGCATATTCGTTCCACCATTATCGGGGAATGTCTCGGCCGTATTGCTGATCGCCTCGGGCATCAGGTAATCAAAGATAATCACATTGGAGACTGGGGAACACAGTTTGGGATGGTCACTTGGGCTTGGAAAAAGGGAGTCGATGAGGGCGCACTTGAGACGGATCCACTGCAGGAACTTCTGCGCCTCTACCGGAATGCCAGTGATCTCTCAAAAGAAGACGACAAGGTGAGAGAAGAGTGTCGGCAAGAGTTGGTCGCACTTCAGCAGGGAGATGCGGAAAATAAGGCCATTTGGGATCGCTGTGTGGAGCTTTCTAAAAAGGGTCTCAACCAAATTTACGATCGTCTTGGAGTCACCTTTGATCATTGGATGGGCGAGAGTGCCTATAATGATCAGTTGGCACCGCTCGTCTCTCGCTTAGAGCAGGAGGGGCTGGCTCGGGAATCCGAAGGAGCGCTGTGTCTTTTCTCTTCGGAGGAGAATCCACCGAAGAAAGATCCTTTTAAAATTCACCGGGATGGAGAATGGCAGGATCAGCCGATGATTGTCCGCAAGAATGATGGCGCATTCAACTACGCGACGACAGACATTGCGACAGTCGAACATCGAGTGCAGGAATGGCAAGCTGATCAAATCTGGTATGTGGTGGATTTCCGACAGGGGAGCCACTTTGAGCAACTCTTCGATGTGGCGCACCGCATGGGGTATAATCAGGTGGATCTCGTCCACGTTTCCTTCGGGACGATCCTGGGGAAAGATGGTAAGCCTCTGAAGACTCGGGCGGGAGATTTACCTCAACTCGCAGATGTTCTTGATGATGCGGTGAAAGCGGCCCGATTAGTGGTCGGGGAAAAGTCTCATCTGGATACCGAAGAAGAGAAAGATCAGCTCGCGGAATTGATCGGGGTGAATTCGGTGAAATTTACCGAACTGGCGCACCACCGGATGTCTGACTATGTCTTTGATTTGGATAAAATGGTGGCCTTGGAAGGTGATACCGCTCCCTATCTTTTCTACAGCTACGTGCGTGCGCGATCCATATTTCGCAAATTGGAGCAGGAGGAGATCGATCGCCTGAATGCGGAGCAGATCCAGCTCACGGAACCGGCTGAAATTCACATTGCTCGGATGCTCGCTCGCTACGGAGATTCGGTGAGAGTGGTGCTGGATGATTATCGCCCGAATCTTCTGTGTTCATACCTCTTGGAGCTGGCTCGCTCGTTCCACTCCTTCTTTGAAGCTTGTCCGGTTCTCAAATCAGAAGGAGTGCAACGTGAAACGCGCTTGATCTTATGTGATCTCACCTCTCGGGTGATTCAGGATGGTCTGAATCTTCTCGGCATTGACGTTCCGGAGCGGATGTAGAGGATCAGCTCTCAGATGAGTCAGTTGATTGTGATTAAAGTCGGAACAGGTGTTCTGACGAAAGAGAATGGGACCTTGGATGGAGCCTCTCTCGTCCGTCTCGTGACTGCGGTCGCCGCTTTGCAAAATGAAGGATACTCCTGTGTCATGGTGTCTTCCGGTGCGGTCGGAGCTGGGGTATCGGCCCTGGGGCTCGATGCTTACCCGCAAGATATTGATTCCCGTCAAGCGGCCGCTGCCGTCGGGCAAGCCCGCCTGATGCAGCGCTATGAAACCTTATTTGGTCAGTTTGATCTCATCGTAGCTCAGCTGCTTTTGAGTGGATCTGATTTTGATCATAACCGCGATCGAGTGTGTGCTACCGCGAAGCGCCTGCTCGAGGATGATCGCATCATTCCGATTATTAATGAGAATGATTCGGTCGCGATCGAAGAACTCCGCGTGGGTGATAACGATATGCTTTCGGTCAAAGTGGCGGAGCTTTTAGAAGCCGATCAATTGATTCTGCTAACGACCGTGGATGGACTTTTAGACACGACCGGTCAGCTTGTGGAAGAGGTGCGGCATGTGAATGAAGTGCAGGCCCTCGTGCGTGACGATTCCGGGAAATTTTCCATGGGAGGGATGAGCTCCAAGTTAAAGTCTGTGGAATATGCGAGCTCGCGTAAAATCCAGACGTTGATTGCCAATGGTCGCTCCCCCGAGCAGCTCTCAGAAATTGTCAAAGGCAGAGGGCGGTGTACCCGCTTCCCGCTCTAGCTCTCTCAGGTGATCAGAGGAGGGTGATCAGGACCAAGGAGAGATTTTTTTTGAGGAGAGGATCTTAGGATTTTGCGCCTCTCTCTCCCGTCGTTGCTACACGAAAAATCCCATCATCTGAATCACGCGGAAGAACCACCAGATGAAGGTGAGAATGAGGGCAATGATAAAACCTTTGATGCAAAATTCGATCGATTGACGAGTCATGGCAGCGGCAAGATGATGCTCTTCTTCCGATAGGTCAACCTGATTTGATGAGAGATTGGTCACCGGATTTTATGGAGAATTTGGGAGTCATTTTGCCCGCTTGATTCCTATGATCTGCGGTATTTAGAAAAGGCGTTCCGCAAAGACTTCTCTTTAGAGTTTCAAAATCTGAAAAATATGATTTTTTAACAGTAAGATGTCCACGTGGAATGAGGATCGCTTGGAGCTCGCTTTTCGAGCTTCAAAGGAAGGGATTTGGGATTGGAACTTGGAAAAGGGGACGATGTTCTACTCGGGACGAACCCTGCGTTTTTTAGGGTATCGCCGCGACGAGGCGCCTCACCTGTTTCATCATTGTGAGACTCTCATGGATGAGGCCTCCGCGGAGGCCATGAAAAAGGCGCTTGCTGACGTGCATGCTGAAGAGACTGATCTTTTTGCGGTAGAGCCACGTGTGAAGACGAAACGAGGGAAGTGGAAATGGTTTCGCTTACGCGGGACTCCCGTGCGAGATAATGAAGGCAAAGTCCTGCGGCTTGTGGGGTCCGTGATTGATATTTCCCAGCGGAAAGTGGCTGAGATGGATCTGGCCGAAGAAAAATCATTGATGGAAATTTTGGCCGAAAATATTTCCATGAATGTTTTCTTCAAAGATGTCGAGTCGCGCTTTGTCATGGCCAATACGCCGACGGCTCAAAAAATGGGCCTCTCCTCAGTCTCGGAACTCATTGGTCGCACCGATAACGATTTTTTCTCCAAAGCTCATGCGGAGGAATCGCGCCTGCTGGATCAAGCCATCATGAAGAGCGGGAAGGGGAGGGAAAAAATCCTCGTCTCCGAGCAGTGGGAGGGAAAAGAAGACACCTGGGCGATCACGACCAAGCAGCCATGGGTGGGGCAGGATGGGAAATTAAAAGGCACCTTTGGAGTCACCAGTGATGTCACTGAATTCATCCAAGCGCAGCGTGAGCAAGAGCGGGTGGCCTCTGAACTCAATCAGACGAATAAGCTCATCGAAGAAGAACGCCATCTTCTCCGGCTGGTCATCGATAATGTGCCTCTGAATGTTTATTTTAAAGACCGGGACTCATCATTTGTCCTCGTCAATCAAGCAATGGCGCACTGGTTGGGAAAAGAAAAACCAGAAGATCTCCAAGGGAAAAGTGATCAGGACTTTTTCTCAGAAGAACATTGGCGAGCCGCGGCAGAAGATGAGCGCAAGATCATGGAGACTGGTGAGGCGATGCAGGGGACGGTGGAACGTGAGACCTGGAGTGGAAAGAGTGATACTTGGGTCATGACCTCGAAGTATCCTTGGATCGATGCCGATGGGCAAATTTTGGGGACATTTGGAGTTTCCAATGATGTCAGTGATCTCGTGCGGGCCCAGCGAGACCTCGCTTCCTTGGCCGAGACTCTGCATGAGAAAAACCGGGAAATGGAAGAGGAACTGAGTCTGGCGCGTGAAGTCCAGCAGGCGTTGATCCCGGAGGAACTCCCGGTCTTTTCTGGATGGGGGAAGAATGGCGAGGGGCGTTTGGAATTTTGCCACCTTTATCAGCCCGCTTCTGAGCTTGCCGGTGATTTTTTTGAAGTCTTACCCCTCGGGGGAGACAAGGTCGGGTTTCTGGTTTGTGATGTGATGGGGCATGGAGTGCGCTCGGCGCTGGTGGTGTCGATGCTTCGTGGTTTGATCGAAAAACAAGAAAAAGCAGTGACAGATGCGGGCGAACTTTTAACTGGTCTGAATCAAGGGCTCACCCACTTGTTAGAGAAATCAGGAGTGAGCCTTTTTGCAACGGCAGTATGTGGGATCGTGGATCTGGCTAATGAGACCTTTCAGCTTTCTCTCGCGGGGCACCCAAATCCCATTGCCGTCTTTCGTGATGGCGTGCGCCAGCTCTCACCACCCGCGGAGGTGAAGGGGCCAGCTCTGGGAATGATCGAGGAGGTGACTTATAAGGCGGTCACCGTTCAGGCTGCTGGTTTACTCCGCGTGATTTCTTTCACGGATGGTCTCGTGGAAGCAGAAAATGAAGATGGGGAAGAATTTGGAATTCATCGAATGGTGGAAAAAATTGAACAAGGAGGGCGGCTTCAATCTCTTTTGAATAACCTGGTGAAGGAAGCGTCTCAGTTTTCGGGAAAAGAATTTTTTGATGATGATGTGTGCCTGCTAGCGCTCGAACTGACAAACCCTTCATGAAATTTGCTAAAAAAGACGAGGACGACCGCCTCGAACTCGCTCTCAAAGCATCCAATGAAGGAGTGTGGGATTGGGATTTACTGGCGGGAGAGATCTTTTATTCAAACCGGGTCTTGGGATTTCTGGGCTATGGCCAAGTGGATGCTCCTAATATTTTCACCAAGCTCGATGAGCACGTTCACCCGGATCACCTTGCCGCCTTTCAAAGGAAACTCGAACGCCTCCTCCATCGCAATGGGCGTCTATTAGCGATCGAACCCCAAATTAAAACGAAGGGCGGGGAGTGGAAATGGTTCCGAGTCAGAGCCACCCCTGTGCGCGATGAGGAAGGGCGCCTCATTCGCTTGGTGGGATCGATGATTGATATCTCAAAGCGAAAAAATACGGAAACCGCTCTCGCGGAAGAACAACAGCGCATCCGGCTCTTGTTCGAGAACATCCCCGTGAATATCTACTTCAAGGATGGTGAATCTCGTTTTGTCAGAGCGAATAAAGCGACTGCGCAGCGATTAGGCGCGAAATCCGTGACGGATCTCATCGGAAAGACTGACCATGATTTTTTTGAAGCAAAGCATGCGAATCTCGCACGTGCCTCGGAGGAGAAGATCATGCAAACCGGTGAAGCAATTTTAGAGACCCTTGAGCATGAAATTTGGGATGATGGGAAAGATACCTGGGTCCTTGTTTCGAAGTATCCCTGGCGGGGTGCTTATGGAGAAATTAAAGGGACCTTTGGAATTACGGAAGACATGACCGAGCTGGTGAAAGCTCAGGAAAAGCTGGCAGCGGTGACCGCGCAACTCAGCGACATGAATCAGGATATCGAGGAAGAGCGGCATTTGTTACGACTCGTCATCGATAATATTCCCATGTATGTTTACTTTAAGGATTTGGAGTCGAATTTCGTCCTCGCAAATCAAGGAATGTCTCGTTTGTTCGAGCTCAAAGATCCCCAGGAAATCGTGGGGAAACATGATCGCGATTTTTTTGGAGAACAGTATGCTGCAGTTGCCAGTGCCGATGAGAAAATCATCATGGAAAGCGGTGAACCTGTCCTCGGGCGCTTAGAAAAAATTCCGTGGGAAAGTGGACGGGTGACCTGGTCTTTGACCTCTAAATTTCCCTGGTTTGATAAAGAAGGTCACATCACTGGAACCTTCGGCGTTTCAGGAGATGTCTCGAAGCTTGTGCAAACGCGCAATGAGCTAGAGAAGGTCGCAGAGGTATTGGCTCGTAAAAATCAAGCGATTCAAGAGGAGCTCAAGCTCGCTCGCGAGGTGCAGCAAGCGGCGATTCCAGAAACTCTTCCGAAATTTCGGACCGATGACGTGGTTGCTTCATTTTATCACCGTTACGAACCGGCCTCTGATCTGGCGGGCGATTTTTTTGAAGTCATCCCGCTTGGTAATGACCGGGCTGGTTTTTTGGTTTGTGATGTGATGGGGCATGGGGTGCGTGCCGCGCTCATTGTGTCGATGCTTCGCGGGCTCATGGAGAAGGAGTTGAAGTACGCAGAAAATCCCGGGCAATTTTTGACCAATCTGAACCGTGGTTTAAGCCACCTCTTTGAGCGCATTTCCTTGACCATGTTTGCCACTGCGATCTACGGGGTGGTTGATCTGCATTCACGTGAAATCCGGATTTCTCTCGCTGGTCACCCCGCTCCTTTAGTGAAGCTGGGGGCCGAAATCAAAGAGTTACCAGTTGCCGCAGAAGATAAAGGTCCTGCTCTCGGGCTCATTCAAGAGAGTCAATATCGTGAGCAAAAAATCATCCTCAACCAAGATGTCGAAGCTCTGCTGTGTTTTACCGATGGGATCTTAGAGGTGGAAAATGCTGAGAACGAAGAATTCGGAGTCTCTCGAATCCAAGAGGTTCTGACAAAAGCTACCGATCTACGATTAGGAATGGATCGTGTTCTTGAAGCGGGGAGAGCCCATGCCCGGGAAAAAAAATTCGCTGACGACATCTGTCTTTTAGGGCTCGAAATCCGATCTGCCAAGGTAGAGGCTTGAGCTTCGTCTGCGCTGTGTTACATCCTCCACATCTTGAGTGAGAAAGTAGCGATCTTAACATCCGGTGGTGATGCCGCGGGAATGAACCCTGCGATTAAGTCGGCCGCTGAATATGCCCAGCGTTGTGGGATGAAGCCTTATGTGGTGGAGTGGGGGTTACGTGGCCTCATCGAAGGGTGGATTCATGAAGTCACCCCTGATCGGCTCTCTGGAATTTTGCATCGCGGAGGGACCGTCCTCGGATCTTCCCGTTCAAAACGATTTTTTGATATCAGTTTTCGGGAAAAAGCTTACGAAAATCTGCAGCAGAGAGGAATTACAAAGCTGGTCGTGATCGGTGGAGACGGATCGTTTAGTGCCTTAAATCAGTTTTATTCCGATTTCGGAGTGCCCTTTGCCGGTATTCCCGCCACCATTGATAATGATATTGCAGGGACCGATTACTGTCTCGGAGTGGATACTGCCCTGAACATGATTCGGCAGAGTGTGGATAGTATTCGCGACACAGCTTCTTCTTTCTCCCGTGCGTTTGTGATTGAGACCATGGGTCGTCACTGTGGTTACTTGGCGATGACGAGTGCTCTTGCCACTGGCGCGGAAGTCTGTCTCGTTCCTGAGATTCCCTATGATCTTGACTCCATCGCAGAGCGCATGCGTGACGCAAAAGCGCATGGCCGTAACTACCTCCTGGGGATCGTAGCTGAAGGGGTGGGGATGGGGGATAGTCTGACCCGCTGGATGGGAGATGCCTTGGGAATGGATGCACGTCTCACCGTGCTCGGCCACGTGCAGCGAGGTGGTTCTCCCACTGTTTATGATCGCATCATGGCATTTAAATTTGCCGTGGCCGCGATCGATGCCCTTCAAGCTGGTGAGAAAAACCAAGTGATTACCTTTGCCGACGGCACCTTCGGGAGTGATTCGATCAATAATATCGCGGATACGAAACATCGCGTAGATCCAGATCTGATCAAACTCTGTGAAGGGTTGAGCAGGTAAGGCTGACGAAGAGGGGAGGATGGTGAAAAAAAACTCCGTACCTGATGGAGGCACGGAGTTTTTGTGTCGTTGTTTTTTTAGCAAATGCTAATTTTCACGGTGATGGAGGTGGGATCTACTTTAACCCACATCAACCATCCCGTATTCTCCGTCAGGCTTACGCCAAACGATAGAGATCACATCACGCCTCGCATTCTTGAACACCACAAAAGGTCGTTCCGTTAAATCAAGATCAACAATCGCCTCTTCTTTGAAAAGTCGACGCAGGCGGAAGGCTTCCTTATGAACAAAGAAAGGGGCTACGTCTTCAGTGACATCTTCAGGAAGAGTGTCGAGGTAATCGGCTCGAAAGTTGCTCTCATCGAGATGTTTAATGGTATCATCAGGCTTGGGGCGATGGCGCTTGAGAAGGCGAGTCTTGTGCTTGCGCATTCGGCGGCAGATTTTATCGATCGTGAAATCGATGCTTTTGTACATATCTTCTGTCGTAGAAGAGGCATCAATGACGATGTGATTGGCACAAAAAAGGACCATTTCCGCTTTGTGTCGTTGGCCACTTTCAACATCAAGGATGACCTTAGCATCCATGATTTTTGGATAGTCCAAGTGAATGCCTTGGATTTTTTTCTCTGCGTATTCGCGGAGAGATTCCGTGATTTCTTCGTGACGCACCGTCACGTTGATATTTGGATTCGCGTTTCTAATTTGCATAATGATGGTTAAAAAAAGTCAATATCTACTCATAGCAGTGACTCAGAGAGAAAGCGACTTCTTTTCGCAATGACTTTCGGATAAGACTCCGAGCGCCCACCCAGCCATCATATTTCCAAAAGTAGCCGTCACATGGGTGGCGGCTCCATACCCGGTATCACAATTCAGTCCTGCAGGGGCCTCGGCAGGGCGTTCCGTGCAGCTCTCGCCATCGCCCTGGGGGTAAAGTGGAGGCTCTGCGGAGAACACCGCTGGAATTTGGAATTTCTTTAATTTTTTCTCAAACCGAGGAAATCCATACTCAGACCGGAGTCGCTTTCGGACAGATTGGAGTAGAGAGTCATTGTGAGTGCGTGCGAGATCATCGATTTTGATCTGTGTAGCATCGCCCCGCCCTCCTGCTCCTCCGCTGGTAATGACTGGAATGTGATGTTCCCGGCAAGTTGCCAAGAGATGGCACTTAGGGCGCACCGAATCGATGGCATCGATCACGAGATCTGGAGTGTTCTTAAGAAGAAGTTCTGCCGAGGAATGTTCGGTGTAGAATGCCTGGTGAACATGAGTCACAAGGTCAGGGTGGATGGCATGCAAACGCTCCGCGAGAACGGTGGCTTTAGAATGTCCCACCGTTTCGCTCAGGGCGTGAATTTGTCGATTGATATTCGTGATACAGATGTCATCGAGATCCACGAGGGAGAGCGAACCAATCCCTGAGCGGGTCAGGGCTTCGGCACTCCATGAACCCACTCCTCCGAGCCCCACGATCATGATATGGCTTTTAGAAAAACACTCCAAGGCCTTCATTCCGTAAAGGCGACCAATTCCAGAAAAACGATTGAGGTAAGCGTCCGTCATCGCTCTGGAAAAAAGCGATTTTGAGACGAAGAACAAGCGGATTGATCAATGCCAGCAATTATCTTACTCTCCTCCTTCGTGAATCCAGTGGAAGAAGTGAGTCGTAAAAAAGATTTTGTAAGACAGTTTTCTGTCATGCTGCCAAATCGTGTAGGGGCTTTTTCTTCCCTCACCAGCTTGCTGAAAAGACGGGCCATCGACGTCGTTGGCGTGAGTATGCAGGACTCCCGGGATGCGTCCGTAGTCCGCCTCGTCCTGAGTGATCCCGACGCGGCTGAGGAGCTGTTCCAAGAAAAAGGAATTTCGTTCACCATGTCACACCTCGTAGTGGTGCGCTTAAAAGAATCGGGGGAAGGCTTTAATCGTTGTCTGATGACCCTCCATGAAGGTGAAACAAATGTTGATTTTGTCTACTCACTCGTCGTGCAGCACCGGGGCCACCCTCTATTGGCACTTCACCTGGAGGATGCCGAATTTGGTGCCAGTATTCTCAATCAGGCAGGCTTGACCGTCGTGTATGAAAATGAACTTTTAGTGTAAGGAGCGCCTTTACTGGATCATGAAAGCAGTGGGAGTGCCTCCGTTCTGCTTTGTTGCGTTTATCTACAACTGTTTAGATTGAAGGGTTAGCCGATAACGTCACGTTTTTTCTATACAAGAGCCTAGTCGAAGACTAACGCTGTGTTCATGCACACTAAATTTTGCTGGAAATGGGCTGTTTCCAAGCGTCTTCAAATCAGTGCTTTATATTTTCTGATTTTTTCAGCGTCTTCACTGTCGGCTTTCCCACCAGCGCCTGCGATCACTTACTTTGGGACCGTGAGGGATTCTTTTGGGAATTCGATTGATTCCAGCGCGGGGGCTTTTGTTGTGATTCGTTCAGGTGAGCGAATCATTACGGAGACTCCGATTAATGAGCGTTTTCGTGCTGGTGAGAGCTATCGAGCTCTTGTTCCTGTCGATCTGGCAGCGAATGATCCATACAGTGAAGAGGCTTCAGATCGAGGCGCTTTGCTTTCATTCAGTGTTCGCCTGGCAGGTTCCGACACCTTGATTCCTGTGTCGGGAATTTCCGTGGGTAACATTTCAGTCACAGATCCGGGTGATCGCCTCCGTGTTGATTTTTTCTTGGGCGTCGATTCAGACGGTGACGGACTTCCCGATGATTGGGAGTTATCTCAGCTAGAGTTGGCAGGTATTTCCCCCTCAGATTCACGTTTTTCATTGAGCACCCTGAATCGCAATGGCGACTTCGATAGCGATGGTCTGAGCAATTTTACTGAATATGTGGCAGGGACCTTTGCTCTGCTGCAGGGTGATCGCTTTGCTCTCAAGCTGATTTCGGTGAGTGAAGAGACGGACCGCTTAGAAACGAATTTTGTCTTTGGGAAAAGGTATCAATTTGAGGCGTCTTCAGATTTTACCACTTGGTATCCTGCGCGGGTGCAGCTCGTTGATTCCACGAGTTCAGCAGTGGCCGAGATCGCTGCTGCCGATGACGGCACCACTCAGCTTGATGCGGTAAGACCTGAAGAACTCAGTAGTGCCACGAGTGTGTTTTACCGAATGTCCGTCCGTTAGTTTTTTCTCCCAAATATTTAGCACATGAAATTCGCCTTTCTCAAAATCTCAATTCTCAATCTCATCATGGTCACTACGGCCATGGGAGAGTGGAAGTCTGAGAGCTTTACTCTCAATGCGGGTTGGAATGCCATCTACCCCTTGGTCGATGCTTCTTATACTACGATCGATGAACTCACTGTGGCCCATCCGGATATTGTCGAAGTGTGGCGCTGGCAACCGGACCGGGTGGATGGACGAGACTTGGACCCGACTCTGCCACCGGTGACTGGTGCGGAGTGGGCGATCTGGCGTCGTGGTCTGCCTGCAGAATCTTCCTTTGTTCGTCTCCAGGCGAATCGTGGTTACCTCGTCCGTTTGCGTGATGGGGCGACCCCTTTGAATTTTTCTCTCGTAGGGCAGGCGGTCGCGCCTGATCTCACTTTCCGTAGTGACGGCTTAAACCTCGTTGGCTTTCCTGTAGTTGAGCAATCAGCTCCTCGCTTTATCCAATATTTATCCACCAGCGGGATTCCACTACTGACGACGACGATTCTCCAATACAATGGCGGAGACCTTGTCGATGGGATCAATCCACGGCGAGTAAATCCCACCGCCACGCGAGTGAATCGGGGGCGGGCTTACTGGATCAGAGCGGAACAGTTTTCTGGGTTTTACGGCCCCCTCGCGGTCAATGTGGATGGTGGAAATATCATTGATTTTGGTGAGAGTTCACAGTCTGAACAAATCACTTTGACTAATCTCGCGGACCGCGAGCTGACGGTGACTCTGCGTTCCGCAGTTTCTGCCGCGGTGCCGGCTGGGCAGCCCGCTTTGACTGGTGCGGTGCCTGTTTCGGTGCGTCCCAGCTTTGCGCTAGAGGCGAGTGATTTAGCCTCTCCTCTCACCGTGACTCTCCCCGCGAATAGTCGCGTGGTGGTTGAGATTTCGCTCGATCGTAGTGCGCTCGCAGGATCTCCCGATGATCGCTTTGGCTCATTGCTCGTTTTAGAAACCGAGGGTGAAGAGGTCAGCATCGGAATGGTCGCTGAGGTAGGCTCTCTCTCGGGGCTTTGGTTAGGCGATGTTCAGATCACTCATGTCGGCAGTGTTCGCCGGACTTTTTTACGCGATGCCGAGGGCAATACCGTCTTTGATTCCGATACAGGTGCGCCGACTTTGACCGAAGATTTTACCACAGGGACTTCTGGTGCTTTGCCACAGGTAGCTCGGCCATATCCCCTGCGCTTGATTGTGCATTTAAATACTGCGCAGCAGGCGACCTTACTCTCACATATTTTCACCGGGATCCTCGCGGGCGAATCTGGAGTAAATGCGCTTGGTTTGACTCTGGACGAAGCCGCGCTTGATCCATCCCACCTAAATTCAGCTTCGCGTCTTTCGGTAGCTCACTTGCCGATCGATACGGTGGAGAGCTTGGGTTCAGGCTTCGGTCCTGCGGCTACCCTGAATGCCACTGTGACCACCGCGCATGATTCTCCCGCGAATCCTTTCATTCATACTTACCACCCGGATCACGATAATTTGACCGCTCGTTACGAGACCCAAATCATCAATGGCGTGGAGACTCTGGTTCAGCTTCCTGCTGGTTTGGAGTCTTTCACGATCACGCGGAAAATGTCCCTCATCTTTGATGCCGAGGCTCCGGAAGGAGCTGGCTCCGATTGGGGCAGCACCTTTTTCACCGGGACCTTTCGGGAAGATGTCGGAGGCCTGTATCGGGTGACCAATGATAACTCGAACGCGATCCGCACCGAGGGCCGTTTCGCGCTGAGACGGGTCTCAACTATTCCAGAACTCACCGAAGCACCTTAGGCCTCCGGCCTGAAATCCTTTTTATTTTAACTTTCAAAAATACCATCATCATGAATCCACTGAAATTCGCACTCAGATCCTGCCTGACTTTGGCGGTGACGGCCGGCACCCTCTTCGGCCAAGACGCCAGCTTGGTCCCTCAAGGTCTGAACTACCAAGGCTTCCTCGCAGATAATGCCGGGGCACCTATTGGTCAGGGCGCTGCTGTCACTCGCACCATCGAATTCCGTCTCTACACCACGGCCTCCGGTGGTGCTCC
>CALGLJ010000061.1 GCA_937930235.1 uncultured Verrucomicrobiales bacterium
AGGGCCTTCATATGGCTCCGGCGCTTGGGATCGAACCAAGGACCTAGTGGTTAACAGCCACCCGCTCTACCGCTGAGCTACGCCGGATTTTTTACGTTTCGCAACGCGGCGGAAAATTGCGTCTTTCAGCGCTTTTCAGCAAGAAGAAAATGTCAGTTTTCTCAAAAAATGGCCAGATTTTCAGAAATCTGGATGCTCTGGCTGGACGAAGACGGTGACGGGAGATATTCGTTTTCCTGATGCAGAGTCAATATCAGCCCGGACAACGCTGGGTGAGTACGACGGAGCCAGAATTGGGCTTGGGTGTTCTTTTGGAGGCTGGCGATGGCAAGGCGACGATTCTTTTTACCGCAGCGGCGGAGAAGCGGATTTATGCTGTGGCTTCGGCCCCGATTCTACGAGTTCGTTTTAAAGAAGGAGACGAGGTGCTTCTACATGATGGTGAGACGATTGTGATTGAGGAGGTGCTGGAGGACGCTGGTCTCTTGACTTATGTGAGTGGAGGCAGGGAAATTCAGGAAGGGGAGCTGTCTGATCATATTAGTTTTTCGAAACCGGAAGATCGTCTTCTGGGAGGTCAGGTTGATGATCTACGGACCTTTAATCTCCGGGTGGAGTCTCTTTTCCGAAGCAGTCAGATGAGGAAGTCTCCGGTGCGCGGCCTTTTGGGAGGGCGGGTTGATTTGATCCCACATCAGATCGCGATTGCCCGGGAGGTGAGTTCACGGATTGCTCCCCGGGTTCTTTTGGCAGATGAGGTGGGGCTGGGAAAAACGATCGAGGCGTGCCTGATCATGCACCGCCTTCATCTCACGGGGCGGGCAGATCGCGTTTTGATTATTTTGCCAGAGCCATTAGTTCATCAATGGTTTGTTGAGTTATTGCGGCGCTTTCATCTCTTGTTTGCGCTGTTTGACGAAGCGCGCTGCCAGTCTATAAAAGAGGGAAATCCTTTTCTTGAGAATCAGCTCGTGATTTGCAGCCAGGAGTTTTTGTTAGAAAATGCTCACCGTATTCCTGAAATGATTGAGGCGGGGTGGGATTGTCTCATTGTCGATGAGGCACATCATTTGGAGTGGGCACCTGGGGAAGCGAGTGAAGGGTATGAACTGGTCTCGGCGCTGGCAGAGCAAACGCCATCGGTGATCTTGCTCACGGCAACTCCACAGCAGCTCGGAGCAGAAGGGCACTTTGCGAGATTACAGCTTCTGGATCCGCATCGGTATAACGATCTCGAGGCCTTTTTAGAGGAGTCAGATCATTATGAAAAAGTGGCGGATGCGATTGAGCTGATCCAATCCGGTGAGACCCCGGAGATGACGCTTTTCGCCGGGAGGTCCGCGAGGATCTCTGAGGGGCTTTCTCGCTTGAATGAGGAAGGAGTGCGAGAGCAGATCGTGCGGGATCTTTTGGATTCCTTTGGCACCGGGAGGGTGATGTTCCGTAATACTCGTAAACAGCTCCGTGGTTTCCCGGAACGAAAGGCGCATCTTGTGGAGCTGGAGGGGGAAGAGTTTCCTGCCAAGGTGGATTGGTTAGTCGAGTTTCTCAGAAAGCATCCGAAGGAGAAGGTGCTGCTGATTTGTAAGACGCTGGAATTAGTGGAAGAGATTCACGAAGCATTGCTCGATCGGATGGATATGAAGATTGCGCAATTCCATGAGGAACTCACACTGATTCAGCGTGATCGAAATGCAGCTTATTTTTCTGAAGAGGAAGGCGCGAATCTGCTCTTATGTTCAGAGATTGGAAGTGAAGGGCGCAATTTTCAGTTTGCGCATCATTTAGTTCTTTTTGATCTCCCTGAGAATCCTGAGCTCCTGGAGCAGCGCATTGGAAGATTGGACCGGATTGGGCAGACGGAGACGATTCATCTCCACGTTCCGTATGTGCCGGGAGAGCGGAGTGAACGCTATGCACGTTGGTATCAAGAGGGGCTGAATGCGTTTGAAAAAAACCTGCAAGGAGCGGCTATTTTGGTGAAAAAATTGCAGGAAATTCAGGCTGAGACTTTGACTGATTTCATTGCGGAGTCGAAAGTATTACGCGCGGAAACGGAGGCTCTCATGGAGCGGGGGCAAGATCGCTTGTTGGCCTTGACCTCCAAGGGGAGTGATGATGTCGAAGAGACACTGGAGGACATCGATCGCTGGGATGGTGATCGAAATTTTGAAGATTGGATTCTTCGCCTCTTTGATCATTTCGGGCTCAATGTGGAAGAGCTGGGGGCGCGTGGCTATCTTTTACATCCGGGGAATGTGATCACGGATGCCTTTCCGGATTTACCAGAGGATGGTCTCAACGTCACCTTCGACCGTCAGCGGGCTTTGAGTCGTGAGGAGATCAACTTCATGTCTGCGGATCATCCGATGGTACGATCTTCCATTGATTTACTGCTGTCCGGAGAGGCGGGTAATTGTGCATTCGGAGTTTGGGAAGGGGGGAAGGCGATTCTTCTGGAAGCTTACTATGTCGTGGAGTGTGTTGCGCCTGCCTCTCTTCAGACGGATCATTTCTTGCCAGCGGTGCCGGTCCGTGTCGTGGTGGATCATCTTGAGAATGATCTTTCGGCTGATCAGGCGCTCATGAAGGCGAGTCTGAGACCCGGAGCGCATCGCAAATTACTCGATCAAACCAAGGTGACGAGAGAGATCCTTCCCAAAATGCTGAAGGCGCTGGAGCAGCTGGCGCGGGAGCAGCGAGATCGGGTCATCAAAAAGGCGCATACGGAGATGGAGGCCACGTTGACGGATGAATTGACCAGATTACGTGACCTTCAGGAAGTGAATCCGATGATCGGAGATGATGAGATTCAAGAGGTGACGGAACGAAAAGAAGTCTTAGGTAAAGCGCTCGCGGGGGCGCGATTACGCTTGGATGCGCTTCGTCTAATCTATCGAATTCCGCCGCGATAGTATCACTGACGTTCTCTTGGGAGGGGGGAGTAGAGAGGGCGTAGTTTTTGGCGTGCCTCGGGAGAATCAATAATCGCGATCTAAGAGGTAGTGTGCAATGCCATCAAGGTGGGTGCCTTTTTTTCCAAACACATCAAGACTAGCGAGAGCCTTTTTGGTGAGACGAGCGGCTTCCTTTTTGGATTGTTCAAATCCTAGAATGGAGGGGTAGGTTGCCTTATTCACGCTTTCATCTTTTCCGGCAGTTTTTCCAAGCTTCTCGGTGGATTGAGTCACATCGAGAATGTCGTCGATGACTTGAAAAGCGAGACCGAGGTGGTAGCCGAAATTGGTGAGTGCTTCGAGTTTGCGAGGGGTGGCATTGGCGCTCATCCCGCCAAGTCTGAGTGAAGTTGTGAGTAAGGCCGCGGTCTTATTCTCATGGATCTTTATGAGCTGGGCTTTCGTGAGAGACTTTCCCTCTCCTTCGAGATCGAGAACCTGGCCCCCGATGAGTTTTTTTGATCCCCCGCAAAGAGAGAATTCTAAAAGGATGTCTTTCAGAGAGTATCGCGGAGTCGGAGAGGTTTCGGCAAGCACCGTGAAGGCCTCGGTGAGGAGCGCATCACCAGTGAGCACCGCCATCCCTTCGCCATAGACCTTATGGGACGTCGGTCGGCCCCGTCGGAGGTCATCATTATCCATACTGGGGAGATCATCGTGGACGAGAGAATAAGTGTGCATGATTTCGACTGCACAAGCGGACGGGAGGGCTGCCTCCAAATCGCCCCCGCAAGCTTCCGCCGCGGCAAGAGTCAGGATGGGGCGGAGCCGCTTGCCTCCAGCAAAGATGGAGTAACGCATCGCTTCATGAATTGTTTTAGGCGCGGCAGTTGCACGCGGGAGAAAGCGATTCAGAGCTTGATCGACGAGTTTTTGCTGATTCTTGAGATAATCTTTGAGATCCGGCACGCGGAGTTCTTAGTGGGAATCATGAAATTGCCAAACTTTAAAGTGTCACTGGACGAAATCTTCAATGAGGGTAGTTTACCCCCGATGAAATTTACCACCATTCTGTCTTGGCTGAGCTCGATGTTCATACTCACCGCAGCTCCGCTTAAAACGGGAGACCTTCTCCCAGATTTAGAGGGGACGAACCAGAAAGGGGAGGTCATCAAAATCGCCCCGAAAGATGGCGACGAATGGCTTTTAATTTTCTCATATCCCAAGGCCTTAACTCCGGGATGAGTGAAGCAAGCTTGCTCGGTACGGGACGTATTCGATGAACTGCAGGAGGAGAAAGTCACAATCTTTGGGCTGTCTTCAGATAAAGTGGAAACTCAGCTCAAATTTGTGGAAAAACATAAATTGCCCTATGATCTCATCTCTGATCAAGATGGGGAAATTGCCAAGATCATGGGGATTCCCGTGAAGATGAAGAAGTTCATGGCTCGCCAGGCCTTTCTTTTCAAAAATAAGAAGCTCGTCTGGAAAGATGAAAAAGCTTCGCCAAAGAAACAAGGGAGTGACGCGCTAAAGATCATCAGAGCAAATTAGGCGCCCCTCTTGATCTATTTGGATTTAGAGCAGGAGCGAGGAGCGGTCTTGATGAGGGAATCTATGCCGCATCTGCTCGTCGCTTTTTAATCACGGGAGGCTTTGTCCCTTCGACTGCCGCTTTCGTGATAGTCACGGATTCGGTGTCTTCTTTCGAGGGAACATCGTACATCACATCAAGCATGAGTGCTTCGAGGATTGAGCGAAGCGCACGGGCTCCGGTTCCACGTTCGATCGCTTTCGCGGCAAGCGCACTCAGGGCATCTTTGTTCACCTTCAGTTTGACGCGATTCATCGACATTTGCTTCTGATATTGCTTGATCAGGGCGTTCTTCGGTTCGGTCAGAATTCTTACAAGCTCATCTTCCGTCAACTTCCGCAGAGAGGAGAAGACCGGGAGACGACCGATAAACTCGGGGATCAGCCCAAAGTGTAGGAGATCCTCTGGACGGCACTGGCGAAGTAGAGCCGCTTCCTCGCGATCCTCATCAATGATTTCATTCTCAGCATTAAAGCCGAGGACGCGCTTACCGAGACGGCGTCGGACGATGTCTTCCATTCCGACAAATGCTCCCCCACAAACAAAGAGGATTTTTTCGGTATTGATCTGGATGTATTCCTGCTGAGGGTGCTTGCGTCCACCTTGTGGAGGGACGTTACAAATGGAGCCTTCAAGGATCTTTAAGAGAGCTTGTTGGACTCCTTCTCCTGAGACATCACGCGTGATCGAGACGTTTTCGGTCTTACGTCCAATTTTATCGATCTCATCAACGTAGATAATACCGCGTTCGGCGCGTTCGACATCATAGTCAGCGGCCTGCAAGAGACGGAGAATGATGTTTTCGACATCCTCCCCGACATATCCCGCTTCGGTGAGAGTAGTGGCATCGACGATGCAAAATGGCACATCGAGGATCTTCGCAAGTGTTTTAGCGAGGAGAGTCTTGCCCGATCCCGTGGGGCCGAGCATGAGGACGTTGGACTTTTCGATTTCAACATCGGCAAACTCTTTTTCGCTCACTTCGTTTTGGCGGAGTCTTTGATAATGATTGTAGACCGCGACGGAGAGAACCTTTTTGGCGGATTCTTGCCCAATGACGTGATGGTCAAGATGAGCGCAAATTTCCGCAGGAGTAGGAATTTCCTTGTCCATTAAAAGACCTCCGGCCTCCGGCGTGTCACTGGAATCACCCGCCAGCTCTTTTCGAAGAATCGTCGAGCAAACATCGATACATTCGTTGCAAATATAGACTCCAGGGCCAGCGATGAGTTTTTTAACCTCCGAGTGACTTTTGCCACAGAAGGAACACATCGTAAGATT
>CALGLJ010000062.1 GCA_937930235.1 uncultured Verrucomicrobiales bacterium
GCTGAAGAGAGTTGAAGAGCTAAGCTCCCCATATTCTGCTCAAAGGTGTCGTGTAATTCTCGAGCGAGGCGGTGGCGTTCTCGCTCGGAGACCTCGCGTTCGATTTGAGAGCCGATGATGGCGGTTTGTTTTTTGACCCGACTTCTCAGTAAAGCGGCCCATCCCAGCGCAACGGCTGTGATTACAGCAAGTAACCCCACGAGAATGAGAAATTTTCTAAGGGTCCAAAACGGAGGGCGCTTTAGCACCTCGACATCCTTTTTTGACCGCAGGATGAGAGAGAGTCCATCGGCTTTACTTGAAAGGGAAAATGGCTGGGATGAGGTGAGGGCGCAGATCCCAGTCAAGCCCAAGCGCGAACCCAATTTCGGAAGATTTGCAGGGGCTTGTTTTGTTTCAAATATGGCCTCAAAAAAATGACCGTCGGCCTCACAACTGAGAGTGGTAGAGAGGTCGCTCTGGCGAATGTCCATCAGAGTTGCTTCAAGCCCGACCAATCGATGGTGCCATTCGGTAGGAAGGGGACGCTCGGATACGGAGATGATGAGTTTTTCAACAAGGGAATCAGAGGTGATGGCTTTGATGTTCTGAGCGAGGAGAGAGGGAGCAAAGGGACGAGCCATGACGACTCCCGAAACCTCAAGTGACTGCCCTCGTTCCCATGAATGCTCTTCTCTGGTTGAGACTAAGACCGCATGATTTTCATCTTGAAGGTAAAGTTCACGCCCAGAGACATGAGTGACTATCCCTCTGATCCGGGCAATTTGCTGACTCATCGTTCCGGTCTGCATGAGTTGCGAAATGGGGACTAAAGGAATCTCGCGTGATCCTCCCACGATCTGGATATCTTTTAGGGAATTTGCCTGAAAATACCGGCGTTCCATCTGGCCGTTGGAATTGGACCGCGTCACTGCTACAAGCTGAGCAGAGATCCGCTGATGGATCATTTTTTTGCAAGCGGCCTCGGTTTCCGGGGTGCGCCCCAAGATAATATTGCTGATGACGGTGTTGTTGTAACAGTTAACCCGCAGGGCGATGATGTCACCGGTTGGGGCGCTTTCGATGATGGTGCCATTCAGCTGGACCCAGGCGCAGTCGATGGTGGGATCCATATGCAGCTCCGGTGTCATAATGAGGGGATCCGGGAGAGGTGAAACCCCCAATCGGGTGACCTTCTTTGCGACAAGATACGGAAAAAAATTTCCAGGTTTGGCGTAGCCTTCGATCTCTAAGAGGTCACCTTGTTCGAAGTCAGACTCCCCTTTTCGGTTGAATTGACTAAAAGACAAATGGATGCCCCATTTCCCATCGTGGACAAAAGCCGCTTTTTGATTTGGATACGCTTTTAGGATGGTGGCTTCGACCAAAACTGGTGGATGGAGCGCTGCCTGCTCGTGAGTGAGGAGTTTCACTTCATCGAAGGTCCGCAGGGGGGATTGCTTGGCCAAGGCTAAGACCGTGGCAGCGACTAAGGCCCCAAAGATTACGAAAACGAATTTCAAGATCTAGGGATACAGCCCGAATTCACAAAAAAACGCAAGCGGTCTCATCGACCACTTGCGTAATAGATCATCAAAAGTGATTAGCGTCGGCGACGACCTAAGGTGGCAAGAGCTGCCAAGCTCAGGAGAAGAGCTGAGCTGGGCTCAGGAACCGCATCGAGCTCGACATTGTCAAACCACACGCCCTGGTCCCTATCGGATTGGATTCGGATGATAATGTTCTCACCAATTGCGGCATCTCCCGCAGCAACAGTGGTTGGATCTGAACTGGTTCGGGCCCAACTTGTCCCTCCAGACCCCGAATTTTGTGCAACGGTGGTAGAACCGAGGGAGACGAAACCAGCTCCGGCATCGTATCCAACATCATAAATGATTCCTGACTGATCGTTATTGCCATAGTTCGAGTTAGAACTGAGAGTGTAGGTAAAGTCGGCTACGAAAACAGTAGTGAGGGTTTGCTCAGCAGGGCCTGTCGTGCCCTGAGTAAAGGCGAAGTGTGCCGCGCCATCTGTGACTCCATCTGAGCTGAGGGCTAAGGCTGACTGATTGCGGAAGCTTGCGTGATCTCCGACCCTTGCGGTGTTAGTTCCGGTCCATGCTGTTGCTTGGACAAAGCCTGGTCCATTCGCTTCAAAATCAGCGTTGGTGATCATGATGAGAGCTCCATTGGACGCTGCTGACGTCAAAGCCAGAAATACTGGCGTAAGCAGAGGTATTGTTTTTTTCATTGATTTAATTTAAGGTTTACCTTCGCCGAAGGATATACCTCACGAGATTGGGATACATCTTGGCAGGATTCAAGACGATAATCGGAGGCCAGATATTTTCTGAGAACTACCCATTTGTCTAGGGTGCACAGAGCATAATGCACTCAGACATATTACAGGTATAAATATCTTGAGTGGCCCCTTCACACTACTGAAAATCGCAATTCGACTTTCTAGACTTCCCACTGAATCGCAATCCTAGCCACATGGCTAGGAATTCACTGGCTTGCACAAAATGTATAGTCTAAATTATTCCATCATGAAAAAAAATCATCCTTCTTTTTTTAAATTCAGCTTGACGAGGCTCCTCCCCGTTTTAGCGGCGGCTGCTCCAGCCCATGCCGAGCTTCTCTTTCAAGAACAGTTTTCTTACGGTGCCGGCGCCCTGGCAGGCAATGCCAATACAATGAGCGGCACAATGTGGACCAACCGTAACGGCTCAGGCACTAATGTGGCATTGGGAAGCTTGGAACCTCCTACTCCGACCGACTTTCAGACGGGAGGAGGAAATGTTCTCCAAAATAGTGGTTCCCGGGTCTTTCTCGATCTTTCGATGATTTCGGATATCGCGACTCCAGCTGAAGGGTCATCACTCTATGTGAGTTTTGTTCAAAAACTGGGTGATGAAAATAACGTCAATCAGGCTGTGATTTTTGAAATCTGGAGAGGCGTAGCGAATGACGCAAATACCATTTTTTCCTTCGGCACGAACCGGATCGGGCCAGCCCAAGACTACGGCTTATTGATCGAAAAAGGAGACCCTGATTCCGTGGGAATCAGCCTCGATTCCGACGTGAATATTGATACGAACCTTATCGTTCTTCGTATTGACTACGGAGCGGCAGGAGCCGCCGATACGGTGCGTATTTATCGCAATCCGATGAGTTCTACCGAGCCGCAAACTGCCGATGGCATGGATCTGATGAATACTGCAGACCATGACCTTTCGTTTAATACGGTCGGTTTTGGGTCCTTTCAGGGAGGAACCCAGCAGGTAGATGAGATTCGTATTGCGACGACTTTTGAGGAAGTGGTTCCCCTTTTCCAAGATACTGACGGTGATGGAATCCCAGATTCCTATGAAAGTGCCAATGGCCTCAACCCCGACGATATCACCGATGGAGGAGTAGATAACGATGCCGAGGGCGGTCCGGATGGCCTGAGTAATCTGCAAGAATTCATGGCCGGAACCAATCCACAGGATGCTGATAGTGACGATGATGGACTTCTTGATGGGCAGGAAGTCAATGGAACTCTGAATCCTTATCGTGAGGGGCAGCTTGCAGGGGAAGCCCCTCTAGGCGCTCCCGGCGCCTCTACTAACCCACTGGACGATGACTCGGATGATGATGGCATTCCTGATAACGAAGAGGTGATCGCAGGAGAAGACACCTTTATTTCTAATCCCAATCTCGGAGACACCGATGGCGATGGCTTGCCCGATGCCTTTGAAACCGCTAACCTTCTCGACCCGACCGATGCTACCGGAGACAACGGGGCCGATGGACAAAGAGATGGAGACAGCTTGAGCAATCTTGAGGAATTTAACCTCGGGACCGATCCCAATCTCAGTGATACCGACGACGACGGCTATAATGACGACGTCGAAACCGATACCGGTTTCTTCGAATCGGAAAACGCGACTGGGACAGATCCTCTCAACCCTGATAGCGATGGAGATGGCGCAATTGATGGGATTGAGAACCCTGACTCCGGTGTTCTGGGGGGACCGATTCACGCCTCTGATCCAACCCTAACGGACACTGATAATGATTCCTTTGGAGATAATTTTGAAATTCTCCTTGGGTCGGATCCTGCCGATGAAAATAGTCTACCTTCCACCGACCCCGTAGTGGCGACAGTGCAATTTGACTTCGAGGGAGTTCGTCGCAATCAAGGGGTGTATGCACCCATGCCTCCAGAGGATGTCATTCAGGCTCCCGCCCACGCTTTGGGATTACTTGGAAATACTGACAATATTTTTAATGCTGTGACGAGCCAATCGAGTGGATCATTCTTGGATTCTGGAGGCTTTCCGGTTCCAAGTGTTGGAGTTGATATTGGAATCGCCTCAGCACAAGACGATGGGACTCTTGCCTTTTCCTTCGATCAGTCCTTGGAGGCATCAAGCCTGAATATCGATCCTGCCAGCGGCAGTCTTTATGATACGCCTCTCTATGGAGACTGGATTTTCACACGCAACGATGAAAACGTCGTGGTAAGAGTCAATGGACTCGCTGCCGGGACCTACGATGTGCTCCTTCCTCTGCGCGAGGAGGGTCAGCCGGATCGTACTTTTGATGTCTTCTTTGGCACACAGGCTGCCGACGGGAGCAGTGATCCGGTCTTTGGACCTCCTGTGAACGGAGTTGCTGGACTTCCAGCAACTTTTACCGAAGGAGAAAACTTCTATAGAGGAAACGTCAGCATTCAAGACAATGAATACATCGTGGTGATGGTCGATCCGACCAATGCCGAATTTGGATTTGTGCAAGGTTTACAAATTGTTGTCCCTGCGGAGGCCCCACTCCAAGTGAGCGAGGTGGTTCCGAACTTTGAGACGAGAGAAGTCACGCTGACCTGGAATTCTAGGCCCGACCAAACCTATGGCGTTGATTCCTACAATCTCACCAACAACGTCTGGGAGGAACTGGTCGGCGACATTCCCACTGGCGGAGAAACCACAACCTTCGCAGTGCCCTTCTCGGAAGCCCTCCCCGCAAGCGCCCTGCTGAGGGTCCGCGAAGAAGGACCGTAAATCACGTTGACGGAAGACTCGACTCTCTCCTTATCATGCCTACGGAGCTTTTCCTCCGTAGGCATTTTTTCTGCCCCTCAATCCAGGGCGATTAAGCTCGGGAGACCCCATCATCTTGTAGCATATAAGACTGGTACGCTATATTTAGGTATTCTAAACTATTTGAATGCCTCGTAATCCAAATAAAATCGACTACACAGGTGGCTTGCCTGCTTGCCTCT
>CALGLJ010000063.1 GCA_937930235.1 uncultured Verrucomicrobiales bacterium
CTTTCTAAATATTCTTCCTGACTTTGGTGACTCATGATTCCAGATAATGATTTCATCTGGGTGTCATTCTTTCTGGCGCAACGACCTTCACCACTCCGGTTTTGGAGTTTCCTTCGGTGTCATTCTACTTGGCGCAATGCGCGATATAGTTTTGACACGTTAATATCGCTTTTTTCTAAAAAAAATTGACACTGTGTCTGATCACTTAAAATCATCACTGTTGATGAAAAACTTTATTCTTTCTCTCGTAGCAATTTCTCCACTTCACGCCGCCATCTCCTCTTCGCCTAGTCATATTCCAGTCTCAGTGAATGGAAGGGACCTTGTTTACGACTCTTCGCGAAATCTCCTCTACGCGAGCGTGCCTAGCTCTTCCGGAATTCAATACGGAAACTCAATCGTCAGGATCGACCCTTCTAATGGTAACATCGTCGGCTCAAATTTTGCGGGAAGCGAACCTGGTAAAATTTCTCTCAACAGCGATAATTCACGTCTCTATGTCGGAATTGATGGAGCGCGCGGCTTCCGCTGGATGAATCCCGCGAATGGAAATTTAAGCCCCATCAATGCCCTTAACGGGTTCAACTCTTCACCAAGTATCGCCCAGAGCTTTTCCGCAGTGCCCGGACGCCCGAATGAAATAGCGATCTCCCTCGATGCAACTGGCTCTAGCGCATCTGGCTACCTCACCCTCTATCGCGACTCCACTCGTTTGATCGATGGTGCGACCCTCTTTGATGCTGATCAGATTGCTTTTGCCTCTCCGACCACTCTGATCAGCTATGAAGATTCTTCCACCGGCTTCACTCTCATTAATTGGACTTACGATCCAGCCCTCGGAGCCCTCACTAACACCCAATCGATCAGAGGTCTCATCTCAGGTTTCTCGACCAATATCGAAATCTCGGGTCCTAACATCTTGGGATCCAACGGCACGGTAGTTGATTTTGAGTCATTTGTCGCTCAGGGCAGCCTTAGCGTATCAAACCGCAGCGGAATCGAGCAAATACTTGGAAATTACCTCTTCAGTCTTTCGGCTTCTTCTGTATTCGGTGATTCTAGCGACGAACTTACGCTCAGCGTCTTTGATCTTGATCGCTTTCTTCAAATCGACTCCGTCACACTCGACGTTGATATCACCGGACACATTGAAGAGTTGATTTATGCTGGAGATGATCGCTTGGCTTACATCACAAGCACTGGAGAAATTGGAATCATTTCTGGTTTCGCCATTCCAGAGCCCACCACCTCTCTCCTCCTTCTTTCCTTTGTCACCCTCTTACCCTATCGCCGACGCGCCTGAACTATTAATCCAATAAGAGAACCTCAGCTTAGCTGAGGACCAATCAGATTTTCACTTATCCGGAGGTCTTCCATGGGTAGGTTTGTTGGGAGCTGCTCAAAGCCACAACGAAGCTCGGAAGATTATAAAAAATTGGGCTACACGTTGTGACAATATAAATATCACGTGATATTCATTGTCAGCAAACATTTGGACCAAGCGGTGAATCAAGTGTGCCGGGCTGAACACAAACAGTTACAGGCTCAAGCAGATGACAGCCTGTGTATCTGATCGTGCTACATCAGCTTCAATTAATTTTTGAAGCCATGCGGTGTCAGGTCGAAGGGCGAGTGCTTGGCTGTCTTTGGCATGTGCTTGCCCTAGGCTGAAATTTATGGCGACGAGGGCATGATTGATTCCAAGCAGTTCTCCATGAGTGTTTGTGAGGGGGCCGCCACTGTCTCCTTTACGAATAGGAGAGGTGTGCCGGAGAATTTGATAAGGTAATTCGCGATAGGTTTTCTCTTTCGTCCGGAGATGATGTCCGGCAAAGGGAGTGAGCTTTGCCTGAAGGAGTGCCTTGTTATTTTGATTCTTCTGCGCGTGAAACCCAGCACCAATGACGGCTTCTCCAGTCGCAGGAGGAGCGCTCCATTTGAAGGTCTTGGTGAGCGTTTGATCAATGTGTAAGAGAGCGAGATCGAGGCTGCTCAGAGACGCTTTTCCCCGCCAGATCACTCGCGCTTTCTTTATGAGAACTTGGCCAGATGCTTGTGGAATGATGAGGTAGGTGGTCTTTTTTGTGACGCAGTGAGCTGCGGTTAGAAAATAGCCACGAGAATCAATGGCTGCGGCCATGGCCGTGGTAGGAGCGGTGTTAAAGTTGGCTAGCAAAGTTCCTCTTCGAGATGGGTCATGGTGGTGGTCTTTGGTCACAAAGAGATCGGGAGCATTTAAGATGACTGCGGTGCGATCGATGACATAGTCTCTCAGAGGGTATCCATGGACTCGCTGACCAAGGTGTTGGGTAAAGGATTCTCTGCGTTCGGTGTAGGTCGCAGAGTAGGGGCTGCAGCTCATGAAGAGAAAGCAGATGAGGCAAAGGAAGGGAAATTTCATGAACGATGAAGATGGTAGCCCGCCATCCTAACTGCGGATTCGGTCATGTGCCAGTGATGTTTCGCTTTGATTTCATTCCATGGCTTGATTGCGGAGTAGATTTGACTCATCTTTTCGCGGTGGAAACAACTTTTCCGATTGATCAAAAGGAACTCGCTCGCCGCCGCCGCGCGAGTGTTTTTGGATCGCTTTTCACTTGGATTCTACCCCTGCCAGCTTTGATTGCTTGGACTTTTCTAGGGCTCAACACTTTCATCTTTCTCGGGATCATGATCGGGGCTGGTTTCGGCCTTTATACTTATTGGAAGAAGAAACTCCCTCAACTTGAGCGAGAATGGATTGAGGAATTATCACAGAAGAGTAATCAGCAGCAGAATGTCTTGCTGATGACCAAGGCGATTGCATTTGAAAAACAGGGGCATCAACAAGAGGCAAAAATATTGCGCGAGGCGGTTCTCTTGAAAAAGGAGATCGAAGAGCCGGTCCATAACTCGGAGTTATCTCAAAGTCATAAGGAGAAGTTAGACACTCTCGTAGACACAATTTGCTTCGCTCTCGTAGGAAAGCTGGAACAACACGCAGTCAATCCGTCAGTAGAACTCAACACGGAGTTGGGCCAGGCCATTGATATCCTGAAAGAGACGCGAAATGATCTTCCGAATATCTTAAATCCTGCAGGTGAGTTAGAGGTGTTTGAGTCTCAAGACCCTCTCCATAAGGCTATTACAGGATTAAAGGATGAGGCAAAACTTGCAAAGCGGGTAAGAAAACGGCTTTACACAGACTGGAGCCACAGTGAGGATTCTGAGACCATAATATCATCATCTCGAGCTGATATTTCTGACTAAAATCACCTCTCCAAGGGATTAAATACTACGGGAAAAAGCTTTCGAATGAGGAGATTTTTACTCTCATGGAGAGGGTGAAAGCTGCATTTTAAGCACGAGAATCATCTTGGAGATTTTTATTAAAAAGTCTATTTTTCGTAATATCTAGCAACCCAAGCTTATGTCAAAACGCGAACAAGTAGAACGAATCAGTCTGTCTCTCCCGGGAAATATTCTCCGTGAATTTGATGAGATTGTTGAAAAAAGAGGATTCGATAGTCGCTCGCAAGCGGTGAGTGAACTTGTGGCCCGTGAAATTGATCGATACACCACATCGGAAAGTGATGGAATCATGGCAGGGACGATCACTCTCGTGTATGAACATTCTAAGGGAGATCTTAAAAAGAGGCTGTCAGAGATTCAGTATGAGCACATTAGCGAGGTGATTAGCACCATGCAGGTCCTGTTAGAAAATCACCACACTCTGGAGGTGATCCTCGTTCAGGGGCGAGCAAGCCAACTCCGTAAAATTTCGGATGAATTGATTACCTCGAAAGGGGTGAAGAGTGGCACGATGACATTGACCGCCCCCGTGATGCCTCCGATTCAATATCCCACGAATCAATAACTTTTTTAATGAATCCAATATATCAGACGAATCTCACGGGAGCAGGAATGTGGTCCAAGGTCGTCAGCCGGGGAAAGCTCATCCGGTTTACCGATCTGGAAGGGGGGGCGAACGTGAGCCTCCAGCTCTTTAATGCCCACGAGCGGACTGAGCGTTATAATATGCCCGACACGCTCAAAGGTCAGCAGGTATTCTACCTCACTCAGGGGATTTGCCTGCACTCAGATATGGGGCGAATTCTCGCTTCGGTGATCGAGGATACCATGGGGTGGCATGATACCGTCTGTGGAGTCACTGATGAAGCGGATGTCTTTCAAAAGCACGGTGAGAAGAGCTATCAGGACGCGAGAAATGATTGGTATCGTAGCGGAAAAGACTGCTTTTTGATCGAGCTGGCGAAATGGGGGCTTGGGAACGAATCACTTCTTCCGAATGTCAATCTTTTCAGCAAGGTGGTGACGGATGAAGAGGGAGATCTCAATTACGTTTCAGGTGCTTCCCAAGCAGGCTCATCCATCACTCTCCGTATGGATATGGACTGCCTGGTCGTTTTAAATACCTGCCAACATCCCCTGAATCCAGAAACCACGTATCAAGCCAAGCCAGTGAAACTTGAAGTGTTCCAGGGACCACTCGAGCTTCCCGTTGATGATGAGTGCCGAAATTCTCACCCCGAGAACGAGCGCGCATTCACGAATACTGAAGACTACCACACCTTAAGATTCTAAGATGACAGAAAGCCGATTGAATCCAGAAAACGCCATTTTTCGTAACAAAATCGACGCCGGTGATTACTGGTGGCACGAGATTAAGAAAGGGCAAATTTTACGCATTCACGATCTCGAAGGAAATCAGGCCGCCGATACCTTATTTTACAAAGCAGGTCACCTACATGAGCGCTATAGCGCGAGTGATACCATCAAACGGCAGCAAGGACTCTATCTCACAACTGGATCGGTCCTGATGTCTACCGCAGGGCATCCGATGTTAGAGATCATTGCTGACACCTGTGGACGCCACGATACCGTCGGCGGCGCGTGTTCTCGCGAGAGCAATACCATGCGTTATGATCTCAATAAGGAGCCCATGCATGCCTGCCGTGATTCATTTATTCAGGGAGTGCAAAAAATGGGAGGGTCAAAAGCAGACATTACCTGTAACATTAACTTTTTTATGAATGTGCCGGTGAGCCCTGAAGGGGGGCTGACTTTTGAAGATGGCATTTCCGCACCCGGCCGGTATGTCGAATTACTTGCCCTCATGGATGTGGTGACTCTCATTTCAAATTGCCCTCAGTTGAATAACCCCTGTAACGGGTGGAATCCTACGCCCGTGGAAACCTTGATCTGGGACCAGCCAGCTCCTTAAAAATATGTTTAAGAAAGTTCTAATTGCCAATCGGGGTGAAATTGCCGTGCGCATCAGTCGCACCCTGCGCAAAATGGGAATTCAAGTCGTCGCGGTCTATTCCGAGGCTGATCGTGGAGCACCGCATGTCTTGGAAGCGGATGAAAGCTATTTCTTAGGGCCGAGCTCTGTGGATGAGAGTTACCTCAATATGCCGCGTCTTTTGGAAATCATTTCCGAAAGTCGAGCGGAAGCCGTACATCCTGGTTATGGCTTACTCAGTGAGAATGCGGAATTTGCAGAAAAGGTGGAAAAAACAAACTGCCGTTGGTTGGGGCCAAGTCCTGAGTCGATGAGGCAGTTTGGTCTCAAGCATGCGGCTCGTGATCTGGCGCAGAAAGCAGGCGTTCCACTGTGTCCGGGGACAGATTTGATCCAGAATGTCAGCGAAGCACTGCAGGCCTCTCGTGAAATTGGCTTTCCGCTTATGCTGAAAAGCACTGCGGGCGGGGGAGGAATTGGTATGACGGTGTGCCATTCGGAAGAGGAGATTGAAAAAACTTTTGAAACGGTAGTGCGCCAGGCACAGGCAAACTTTGGCGATGGAGGCGTCTTTTTAGAACGCTTCGTTGAATCGGCCCGCCACATCGAGGTGCAGCTCTTTGGAGATGGGAAAGGAAATGTCATCTCTTTGGGGGATCGCGATTGTTCCGCGCAGCGGCGGAATCAAAAGGTCGTGGAAGAAACTCCCGCTCCCGGATTAACTGAGGCGAAGCGTGCCGAACTTTTTGAAGCGGCAATTAACCTTGGGAAGATCGTCAATTATCGTTCGGCTGGCACCGCAGAATTTCTTTACGATATCGAGCGCGAGGAATTTTATTTCTTGGAAGTGAACTGTCGCTTGCAAGTGGAACACGGAGTGACGGAGCTTGTGACCGGCGTGGATCTTGTCGAATGGATGGTGCGACTGGGAGCCGGGGAAGATCCCATTCAACCCGTGACCCCAAGTGGCGCGGCGATCGAAGCGCGAGTGTATGCCGAGGATGCGTCTAAGAACTTTCTCCCAAGTGCCGGCCTGATTACGCGTGCTTCCTTTCCCCAGGGAGTGCGGTGTGATACCTGGATTTCCGATGGGACAGAAGTGAGCTCATTTTATGATCCTCTCTTGGCTAAAATCCAAGTCCGGGGCGAGACCCGTGAGGATGCTCTCGCACAACTCCAGGAGGCCTTAAAAGAGACTCGTATTGGGGGGATTCGGACGAATTTAGATTACTTGCAGGTGATCGTTGGAAGCGAAGACTTTCAAGCGGGCGGAGTGAGTACGAAATGGCTTTTGACCCTCTCGTTCAAACCTCGTATTATCTCGGTGCAGAAGGGTGGGACCATGACCACGGTGCAGGATTGGCCCGGACGAATTGGCTTTTGGGATGTCGGAGTGCCGCCTTCTGGCCCGATGGATTCCCTGAGCTTGCGCATGGCCAATCGCTTGGTGGGAAATGCCGAAGAAGCGCCCGGCTTGGAGATCACGCTGACCGGTCCCAATCTGCATTTTAACATGGATGTCACCGTGGCTCTGGTCGGGGGGCGTTTGAAAGGGAACTCGATTCCGCAAAATGAACCAGTAAAGGTATTTGCTGGGCAGGTGTTGGAGGTGGGGGAATTGGACATTGGGTGCCGTGCTTATCTCGCGATTGCAGGTGGAATTGATGTTCCAGAATATCTTGGGAGTTGTTCGACTTTCACTCTAGGACAATTCGGCGGACATGGAGGGCGCGCTCTTTTGCCCGGTGATGTGTTAGAAATTGGGGAGATGCCGCCGAAGGTCTCTTTATTAGAGGAACAAGAGCGCCATTGGCCGGTGATAACTCATGAATGGGAGATCGGAGTGCTTTATGGTCCTCATGGAGCGCCTGATTTTTTCCTAGATGAAGACATTGAAGAATTTTTCGCAGCTTCTTGGGAGGTGCATTTTAATTCTGCCCGGACTGGGGTGCGCTTGATTGGCCCCAAGCCTAAGTGGGCTCGTCCAGATGGCGGAGAGGCGGGGCTTCATCCATCAAATCTTCATGACAATGCCTACGCCATCGGAGCGGTGGATTTCACCGGAGATATGCCGGTGATTTTGGGGCCTGATGGACCGAGTCTTGGTGGATTTGTCTGCCCTGTGGCGATTATTGAGGCTGAGCTTTGGAAAATGGGACAGTTGAAACCTGGTGATCGGGTCAAATTCCGCCCCGTCTCCATGGCCTCGGCACGTGAGATGGCTCAGCAAGTGGACTCTTGGATCAAAGTGGGTGGAGCTTACCCAGAACTCCCTCCCGCGAAACGTGAGAGCGTGTTTGTGGGGGAAAGTGAAGTGCAGGGGGAGCAGGTGAGAATCCGTCGTCAGGCCGATGAATATGTCCTTCTTGAAATTGGGGAGATGGTTCTCGATCTTCGTCTGAGGTTTCTCGTACATCTACTCTACGAATGGCTCGGAAAAGAAGAACGTGAAGGTTTTGTCGATGTGACTCCGGGGATTCGTTCCTTACAAGTGCATTATGACCCATGGAAAATTACCGAAGCTGAGTTGGTGAAAATTTTGCTCAAGGGTTTGACCGAACTGCCCGCCTTGGAAGATGCCAAAGTCTCTTCCCGAGTGGTGCATCTTCCGCTTGCTTGGGATGATCCGAGTACGCAGCTCGCCATCGATCGCTATATGAAGGGGGTGAATCCTGAAGCGCCTTGGTGTCCGAGTAATATTGAATTTATTCGTCGGATCAATGGCTTAGAGAGCCGTGAGCAGGTGAAGGAGATTGTGTATTCTGCCGAATACCTCGTGATGGGGCTGGGAGACGTCTATCTTGGTGCGCCAGTCGCTACTCCTCTCGACCCGAGGCATCGACTCGTCACGACTAAATATAATCCAGCTCGTACTTGGACCCCGGAAAATGCGGTGGGAATTGGAGGAGCGTACCTCTGTATTTATGGAATGGAAGGTCCTGGGGGGTATCAATTCGTAGGGCGAACGGTGCCGATCTGGAACCGTTTTAATGAGACGCCGGTCTTTAAGAAAGACGCTCCTTGGCTCCTAGAATTCTTTGACCGCCTCAGTTGGTATGAAGTGTCATCAGAGGAGCTTTTAGAGATTCGCCGTCAGATGTTGACGGGGGAATACGTGCCACGGATTGAAGATGAAACCTTCCGCCTTGGAGAGTATTTGACCTTTCTGGAAGAGGAGTCTGAATCGATCTCCTCCTTCCGGGACCTGCAGCGCGAGGCTTTTTCCGCCGAGAGGCAACGATGGGAGGAAGCGGGGCTCAATATGGCCAGCATGGAAGAGGTCGAAGTTGAGAGTGAAGAAATCGAACTCCCGGAAGGGTGCGAGTTTTTAGAATCACCCATGGCTGGCAGTGTTTGGCAAGTGTTGGTCGAAGATGGCAAAGATCTTGCTGAGGGAGAGGTCGGGGTCGTCCTTGAGGCGATGAAAATGGAAATGAGTGTCCCCGTTCTCCGTAAGGTCCAGGTGGAATCTGTTTTGGTGAAACCAGGGGCAATGGTGAAAGCTGGAGATCCTCTTCTGATTTTACGCCCTATTTAGTGCCATGAAAACAATTCAGGAATACCGGGAGGCTTATGCTGCAGGCCGGAGCGTCAAAGAGGTCATGCGTGACCTTTGGGAAACCATTCAAGCGGATGAAGATGAGGGGATTTTTATAGTCAAATTCACCTGGGAGCAGATCGAAGCCCAGTTGGATGATGAGGATGGCCCTTTGAAAGGGATTCCTTTCGTTGTGAAGGACAACATCGATATCGGAGGGAGTCCTACCACTGCCGGATGCCCGGATTATGAGTATATGGCAAAGGAGTCGGCCCCGGTGGTCGATCTTCTCCGGCGAGCAGGGGCGATTTGTTTTGGCAAAACCAATTTGGATCAATTTGCCACGGGACTTGTCGGAGTGAGGACTCCGTATCCTGTTCCCAAAAATGCCTTTGATGAGAATTATCTTCCCGGAGGATCGAGTTGTGGCTCGGCCATTGCGGTGGCAAAGGGCCTCGCGGTGTTTTCTTTGGGGACTGATACGGCGGGTTCCGGTCGCGTGCCAGCAGCTTTTAATGAACTGGTGGGGCTGAAGCCAACTCGTGGGTATCTTTCCACCCGAGGAGTGGTTGACGCCTGTAAGTCGCTCGATTGCGTTTCCATCTTTGCACAAAATTGTGCGGATGCGGATCAGGTGCTCCAGGTGACGGCGAGTTACGATGCGGAAGAAGCGTGGAGCCGTCCTGCCTTGGCAAGCTGGCCCCGTATTGGATCAGAATTTACCTTTGGCGTGCCTTCGTCAGCGCACTTGAATTTTTTCGGATGGGATACTGCTGAAGAATTGTTTGAAAAAGCAGCACAGCGTTTTGAAGCGATGGGTGGGCAACGTGTCGAGATTGATTTAAGCCCCTTCATCGACGCGGCAAAGTTGTTATACGAAGGTCCGTGGGTCACGGAGCGCTTTGTCGCGATTCGAGATTTTTTAAAATCCAAACCGGACAAAGTCTTCCCGGTGACGCGTCAGATTATCGCGGCTGGTGAGACGCCGGTGGCGAGTGCTCTTTTTGAAGCTCAATATAAATTGGCTGACTGTAAGCGCCTGGCCACGCAGGAGATGAGAAAGGTGGACTTTGTCTTGCTGCCAACCACCCCGAGAAATTTCACCCTCGATGAGGTGGCTGCAGAACCAGTTCAACTCAATTCCATTCTAGGAACATACACGAACTTCATGAATCTCTTAGATTACTCCGCATTGGCTCTGCCGGCAGGGCGATATGAAGGAACGCTTCCTTGGGGGATTACCATTTTTGCGGAAGCGGGGATGGACCGAGCCTTGCTGGAACTGGGCTCGATCTACGAAAATGGAGCCCCTGCGGGGGGAGACTGGGACGAAGTTCAGATTGCGGTTTGTGGAGCGCATCTTGATGGGATGGCTCTCAATTGGCAACTCACTGACCGAGGGGGAAAGCTGGCATACGCATCGCAAACGGCTCCGGAGTATCGCATGTATCTCATTCCTGAAGGAGGAGGTCTACCGGAGCGCCCGGCGCTCATCATGGAAGAAGGAGGAGTAGCGATCGAGGTTGAAGTCTGGACTCTAAGCCGAGAGGCTTTTGGCGATTTTGTTTCCCTGATTCCAGCTCCATTAGGAATTGGAAAAGTGCTTCTCAAAGATGGGACGGAGGTGCCTGGGTTTATCGCCGAGCCAAGAGCTGCTGCAGGTGCTCGCGATTTGAGTGAATTTCGTGGCTGGCGTGGATACCTAGCCCGAGGCTCAGCGTAAGCGGAAGGGGAATGACTGCGTGACCGTGCTACGGATTTTCTGCCCCAGACCATTGACGGCTGGTTTGAAACGAAATTTTCTCGCCGCTTTGAGAGCCGCTTGATCAAGCGCGGCGTGGCCGCTGGATTTGACTTTGGTGACTTGAGAGACGCGCCCGTTAGTTTCGATCGTGATTCTCACCACCACGGTTCCAGTCTGTTTCGCTTTTTTTGCGGAGCGAGGGTATTTGGGTTTGGGGCGGCTTGTAGGGACAGCTCGGCGTGCAATCCGTTTGGCTTCCCGTGCGCGCTTTGCGGCTGCGGCTTGTTGCGCTTTTTTTGCCGCTGCGGCTTTTCGTCGTTTTTCGGCTGCGATCTGATCTTTACGGCGCTTCTCGGCTGCTCGCTTTTTCGCGAGCTCCTGTTTTTTTCGTTTTTTTAATTCACGAATTCTCTGATCCTCCTGCCGCTGTTTGATGATCGCAGGATCAATTTTTGGCTTGGGAGGAGTGACTGGTTTTGGTGGTGGTGTGGGCTCAGGCTCTGGAGCAGGTGGCTCAGGTTCAGGCTCGGGTTCGGGTTCAGGCTCGGGCTCCGGAGTCGGTGGCTCAGGTTCGGGTTCCGGAGCAGGTGGTTCGGGCTCCGGTTCCGGTGCGGGCGTGGGTTCCGGTGCCGGGGTGATTTCAACCAGATCGAGATCGAGAAGGGTGTTTTCAATTTCTGGTGGCTCGTTGTCTTGCTCTGTGAATCTAATCCACCAGAGGGCGCCTGCATGGAGTCCTAGCGTGAGAAAGGCGATGCAGATCCAGATGGGAACTTGATTACTGCGAGTCGTCATCTTTCTTATGATAGCCAAGTTTGAGAATCCCACACTCGCGGGCTGTTTCGATGACCGTGATAAAGGTCCCCAGATGAGCCTTGCGATCCCCTCGGATTTCTAGGGATTCCATGCCCGTCTCTTGAATGAGACTTTTTATTTTCTGCGGGAGAGCGTCGAGAGTGATTTCAGAACCTTCAAGAAGGATTCGATTGTCAGCTTCGATGACGAGCGCGAGGGAGTCTTTCACCTTGCTCACCGGGGCAGAAGTCACCGGCCCTGTGGGGAGATCGACTCGATGGTCGGGTTTGATAAACTGACTACTCACCATCAGGAAGATGAGGAGCTGGAAAACCACGTCGATGAGCGGGGTCATATCGATCCCGGCATCAATGCGTCGTTTACGAGTGATGAGCATGGTTTACTTGTCTTCCTGAGAGAAATACCACTCGCGTAAATGTGAAGTGAGTTGGTTGAGATCATGGACCAATTTATCCACGCGAGATTCAAAGATCTTGGCCATTGCCATCGCTGGGATTGCCACAAGGAGTCCCGCCACCGTGGTCAGAAGACCGGTCCATATCCCATCTGCAAAATCTGCTGGACTGACGGTATCACCCAGTTTGGCGATTTTAGAGAAGGCAATCACCATTCCCCATACCGTTCCCAGAAGACCAATGAGGGGCGAGATTGCTGCGATGAGCGCGAGAATACGTAGACCACGTTCGTGCTCAGAAATGACTCGGGACGCTTCTCGTTCCGTGACATTGAGGCAATGCTCTTCACCTCCCGAAGTTTCTTTCACAAAAGCCTTTGCGACACGACTGAGAGGATTGGCGTTTGGAGGCGGGCTGGAGTTGTTCTGGAGAGCCTTTAAAGTGGGGCCAACACGGTATCTCCGCAGGGTGTAGAAGAGGAACCGTTCCAGAATGATCGCTACGGAAATCAGCGAGAGAATCAGAAGCGGCCACATAAAGCCACCTCCTTGGAGAAAGAGATCTTTGAGATCAAAAGTCATTGCTTCCGGTAGAGTGAGAGCGGAATGCAAAGAGTAAAAGTCTGAATTTGAGGTTTATGTCAGAACAGGCTGGATAGAAAAACTTTCAACACATTGTCTCTGATAGTGTTAAAACGAATTGACAGGCGATTCGTAGGCTAATATTCCCCCAGCATTATGACATTTACTAAATCCTCCTTTACTATTCTTCTAAGCGCTTTGGCCCCTCTTGCGACTGTTAACGCGGCAGTTGTTCTCGTCGTTGATGTCAGCGATCCGTCTGCAGTCACTTTCACCGCTCAAGATGCAGCGTCTGATATTAGCTCATCTCTAAACCGCTCTATGGAAGGCATTACCATTGAGAATTTTTTTAGCACCATTAGTGATGTCCGAACCGTTCGTTTTGTAGGTGGCAATCTTACTCCAAGTTTAGGTATTCAAACGAATCCGTATGTAGGAACTGGCACTTTCGACTATGGAGGTAGTATAGAATTTGGGATCGCTGATGACCTCTCTGTTTTCGCTAATAACACCGTTGAAAATAGTCAGCAATTTACCGCAGGCCAGCGAGCGTTTAACGGACAGGCGACTATTGACTTTAGCACAGAAGCCGCTGCCCTTCCTTCATTAGGCTCTACCGGAGATGTGATTACCGGATTTAATCCTAATAATGCTGGGGAAGGCTTAATCATTGGTCAGTGGACGGTCGTGCCTGAGCCATCTTCTACCCTGATGCTCTGCGCCGCTTTGATCGGCTTTGGCAGCGTTCGTCGCCGGAAGTAAATCCACCAAACAATCATTTTCTTTAGATGATGAGGATTTGCGTCTACACGCAAATTCTCGGCGTCTAAGATTGTTGTCTGAACCTTTTTAAATAAAGGGCGTTTCGATTCGCGAATGATTTGATTTTTATCGCTCCTTCATTTTGCGGAAGGTGAGGCTGATTCGGGGGGTGTTGATTCGGGTGCTTTTGGGGAGCGTGTGCATCCAGTGGGTCTGCGTTTCGCCGGCCATGAGGAGCAGGCTGCTGGGCTCGAGTTCGAGGGTGATCCGTTCTTTGGTCACTCGATGTTTGAAGTGGAAACGGCGTTGGGCTCCGAAACTGAGGCAAGCGATGGGTGAGTTTTTCACGATCGATGACTCGTTATCGCGATGCCATCCCATACCCTCCGAGCCATCGTGGTAGAGGTTGAGGAGGCAGGAGTTAAATTGAGATCCAGTTTTTTGTTCGGTGAGCTTTTTAAGTTCGAGGAGAAGGGAGGTCCAGGGGATGGGGGATTTGGTTTTGCCGGAATAGGTGTAATCGAGGCCAGAGTCGCCGAACCAAGCGACCTTGCGAGCGGTGACGATGGTCTTGCCAAACATTCTTACTTCATCGTGTTGCCAAGGGATCTCATGAGTGAGTCTCTCTAAAAAACTCTCGGTCTCGGTGGGTGAGAATAGCGAGGGGTAATAATGAACGAGGCCATCGTGCGGGAGAAGATTGACGCTTGGCTCATTCGGGGGGAGGTTCATGTTTGCAGAGTTTGCTTTTTTGAAGCGAGGTCAACAACCTCGAAAATAGAGCTCCCTACTTGAAGGGGAATCTATGAAATTCTCTCCTCTTGATCCCTGCTTGCTGGGGAATAGTGCCTCTCGGTGGTCGATATGACGGTAGGGACCGGTGAGGCAGATGAATGAGATTTTACAATATAGGTCGATATTTGTAGTCGATCAGGGCGGCTTGGTTGGCTAGAAATGAGACATGGAAGAGAAAGAAAATGTTGAATTGGTCGAAGTTGCCGAGGTGATTGAAACACGAGGTTCTCAAGCGGCTTTGGATCGGATCATTCGAGGTCATGTCCTTTGGTCGATGGGCGCGGGACTGATTCCTATTCCACTTTTTGATATTGCCGCGGTGAGTGCGATTCAGATGGATGCTCTCAAGAAATTGGCGGACGAAGAGGGCGTTGACTATAGCACCGATGGAGGAAAGCAGTTTGTGACCGCGCTGACGGGAGGGACTTTTGCCCGGATCGGGGCGAGCTTGTTGAAGGGAATTCCAGGAGTTGGAACGGTGATTGGTGGTCTCTCGATGTCGGCCATGTCTGCGGCGTCCACCTATGCGGTATGCCATGTAGCGATTAGCCAGTTTCGGTCCGACGACAGTTTCGGTTCCGTTGATTTGGATCAAGCAAAGCGCCTTTACGAAAAAGCTTTGGAGAAGGGGAAGGCTTTTGTGAAGAAGCTGGAGAAGGAGGTCGATCCCAAGGAGACCAAGAAGGTTTACGAGAATCTCGATCAATTAAAATCTCTCCATGAGGAAGGCGTCCTCACAGATGCGGAATACGAGGAAAAGAAAAACCAGTTGCTGGCGAAGCTCTGAGGTTCAAGTTTTTGCTTGTGAGGGAATGGCTCATGCAGATCAGCAGATCAGCAGATCAGCGGAGCAGCAGAGAGAGTGATGGTCTCTAAGAAAATTTGTGGAATCACTTTTCAATCCGTTAGAATCAGCGTCAAAAATTCCCTCCTTTGGATTCAAGGTCGCTGGAGGCTATCGGATTCTTTCTCGATGCTAGGCGAGGCAGTCGGAGTTCGGAAGATACTTTTTCTGAGAGCGTGAAGGTAAGTCTACCTGAGAATCACACACCCACATGATTCGAGGAATTTAAAGATGCCATCGTAAAATTCCGGTTTCCTTGTTTCGTCTTCGTGCGAGTGATCTCCTTGGGGAACGTAAATTACGAGTCCTTTTCGAGCTCTGGTAAGGAGAACTCGGTATGAATTTTGTCGGTATGTTTTTTGTGATTCTTGTTTCTGATTTTGCCAAGTTGCTCCACTGATGCTGAATGCATCCCACTTCTTTTTCGTTAGGCGAAAATCAGCATCCCAGCAAAGTAGGGTGTAATCGAGTTCGAGACCTTGGACTTGAAATTGGTTTTGAGCAACTTCAAGCGTGTTCGATGAACGGATATCACCCGACGGTGCCAGCATCCATTGGCCAATTTTTGAGTCTGCTTGCGGTAGAACATGAATGCCTTCTGCGATGAGGCGTCTCGCTTGGCTGCTCGCGATCATTCCGGCTCGTTCCTCGCCGACACGGTGATCCCGAATCCACTTTTTAGCGGTTTTGAGATCTCTAGTCAGGAGTATTTTGATTGCCGATTGTTTTAGGCGATTTGCAATAGCTTTAGCTTTTATCGAATCGGCGTTTACTACTGCTGCAGCCCATTTTTCGAAATCCCTATTTTTGTAAAATCGTAACGAATGATCGAGGTGGCCGAGCCGGAGAGTTTTTCTTTTTGGGTGAGTTGTCCAATATTCTTCTTCGGCACTGTTTTCAAAAAGATCAGGAAGCTCCAGCGTGTCATCGCTAATTTGATAGGACCAATTTTCCTCCTGAGTGACGGCTTTGAACCATGATGTGATTCCGCTTTCTCCTGTATTGATCGCTTGGTTATGTCCGAGAAGACAGATGACCAAGAGGCCTTCGTTTGGGTGATCTTTTTCGAGAGCTTCGAGAACGAGTTGAGCTTCGTCTTTTTTAAGACGTTCATCGGCGACGGACCGGCCCTCGAGGTAAGTACGTTGAGCTTCATCGAAAATAACTAAGGTCTCGTTGCTGGGGGTTGATGAGTTAGATCGAGATTTTAGAAAACGGTGAGCTTTTTCAATTGGAAATGTTGCAAGATCGATGACGGTTTTAAGTTGTTGCTTTTTGTAACCGGACGGAATTTTGAGCTGCTTTGCTGTGTTCTTTGCTCGATAGGAATTTTTTAGCGCGAGTTGGAGAACATCCACCAGAGGAGCATTGCCGGTGACGAATATGCTTTCGGTGGTCCTATAGAGAAGTTGTAGGCCGACGAGTGTTTTGCCCGCTCCTGGGGCGCCTGAGATAAAGATGACCCGTTTTTCTTTTTTTTCACGGACTTCGGTTACGATTTTCTGAAGTCCTTCGACACATTCAGCGATGATCTTTGCTGGGAGTGCATGTTGGTTGATGGCGCTCACATCATGTTGCCCGTAGAGTGAGATAGCAGCATCTAAGATGCTAGATGAGGGCTTGAACCGCGAGGTGATCCATTTTTGACGATTTAAAATATGCCTTCCTCTGCGAAGGGCCAGTAAGTTAGCTAAAGTCTCTGCGAGATTCTTAGCATCGCTTAGAAGGGATCGTTTGAGGACGGCTTGCCAGGGACTCTCATGAAATGAGATCTCGGAGGTTTCTGTAGCCTTGCATTGAGTGCTAACAACTACGGGGGTAATGATCAGATTACCTTCTTGGATGGCATCCTGGGTAACTTCGTGAAATTCACGGAGATTGATTGCGTAAGACATCGCCTGGTCTCGATCAGCCAATGTAGGTGCCTGCCTTTTGAATTCCAGAATGACGACGATTCCGGGAGCCAAAAGAACACAGTCCATGCGAAGGCCGCGTCTCCGGAAGTCGTATTCTAAAATGACGTCTTCGAATTCATGTAGGCGGGGATCAGCAAGTGCGCTTTGAAGAACCTCGAGCCGCTCATTCTGCTTTCTGGTTAGAGATTGCTTTAAGAGATCAACACTAGTGTTCCATTCCTTCTCCTGCGCTGGCGGAGTGTCCCAGCCTTCTGATGCTGCAGTTCTAGCAAGCTGACCCACGACAATATCAGTTGAGGACTGAATGAATTGATCACAGGAAGAATCATACCAAGCGGACATTGAAATAGTCTTTACATCTCCCTGAGAGTTTCAATGAAATCCGAGTGGTCGTGTCTTGGAGGCTCTACCTCCGCTGAATAGCTGATTTCTAGTTTCCTTGGCATATAAGGTTTCAACTCTTCAATGAAAAGAAACGCGTAAGAAATTCCGGAAATGGGTTCGATCCAATTATGGCTATTTGATTTAATAATCGAAGAGTGCTCGATGCCATTCTTTGGCAGGAATTCGACTTGGTCGTGAAAAATTTCGGCATACTCAACTCGAATATAACAGCAGTCTTTGAGAGTTAGCTTACTGGCATCAGCTGCGCTCGGGTCGATGTTCGATTGGCGGAGAAAAATGATCACGAATCAATATTGCCCGGATCAGAGAATTTTTGGGAATGAAAATAGGAAGAAAAGTGGGAACTAGACCTTCCTGAGGGAGTGGATGGGATCGAGTTTGGAGGCTTGATGGGGAGGAGATGAACAGTGAGTTGTCATTGAGGAATTATTTTTTGGGCAAGAAAAAGTGTTAGGTGCTCCCAGGAGCGCTTACGTTAGCGTAGTCGACTAAAGCGGGCCGGAAATGCCGCTCTCTTTATTCTTGATTGAGGGAGAAGGCTTCCGCTTTTCTTTTTCAAGGAGATCTATGAGCGATGGGTAACAATCATTCGAGATAAGAATCGCTTTCGTTTCGAAAGGAGCGTGTATTGCCGCTGCTTTGGTCCCAGAGGAAGACTGACCAAAGGTACGAGCGGTATTTGAGATCGCAATTTTCTCGAAGAAAAAGCTCTTCGCGGGCACCGGGGTATTCCCAGCGAATGTTCTTTTTTCGTGAGCGAAGTTTTTCGCGATTGACGATAATCCAAACCCGTTTCTCTTCTCGAAAGATGCGTTGAAGATGAGCGAGGCGGTTGACTACGACCGCATTACCATTCCGGTCTCTCAGGACTCCTTTGTTATTATAGGTGAAGTCGTACAAAATGGGAAGGGCGAGATCATAATCGACGCGCCCGAGTTCAATCTTGGCTGCATGAGGATGAGGCTCGGTGATCATGACTTTATCGTTGGGACGTAGTTGGGAACGAACGTAGGCGAGACTGGAAATTGGATCGCCGAGAATTTTTTTGTCATAGGAGCCAGCAATACGCCAAGGAGCGAAGGATAGGATGACAATCGTGGTAGCAATCCAACGGATAGGTGAGGCCTTAGAGGGATGTGTTTTTGAAGAAATCCAACGGGAGAAAATTTCGAGTCCATGAACCCCTAGAAGAATCCAGAGGGGAATAATGGAATACATGTACCGGAAGCTCACCGAAGTGATCAGAAAGTTGAATGCAATGATGGAAATCAAAAGCATAAGGTGAAGGGTGATGAAGTACCGATTCCCACGCCTCAGAGAGTAAATCAGGCTGAAGAGATAAAAGATGCTTAAGGCGAGATGGAGCCGAGAGTATCCAATAAACATTGAGAAAAGATTACCGAGTTCCCAAAAGGTGGGTGAAAGAGTCGCTTCAACATTGGGAGAAACTCCGACGCTGCGAGTCAGGCATTTGACTTGGAAGAGGGCGATGTCAGCGAGGATGAGTGTCCCGGCAAAGAGCAAGTAGAGTGAGGATTTGAAATCCCACTTGAGTGGGGCACCTTTTCCGAAAAGGAGATAGAGCACCGCAAAGACAGGGACAAAGCTAATGCTGATTTCTTGACTGAGAACGGCCGCGGCAAAGACTAGAATAGCCCCAACACGAGCTTTGACCGAGCGTGCTCGCAAGAATCCCTCGATAAAGAGAAACAACATGATCATGACCATGAGCTGCTGCTGTTGGTAGAAGCGGGCAATGTGTCCGCTAAAGATGAGAAAGGGATGCAGCGCAAAAATGAGCAACGCGACTGCCGCGAGCCCATCACTGCGAAGGGAGCGCCGCGCTAGGTAATAGAGAAACCAACCGGTAAGGACGGAGAGTAAAACGGAGTATAGTCTCAGTGACCAGATGTGAGAGCCAAAGACTTTGGCAACGCCAGCAGCGGCATAATGGTAAAGCGGACTGCGACTATACCAGATCTCGTCAGCAATTTGTGGTTTGCCCGTTTCAACAATCGAAAGGATGGCTTGGATAGAAGCATATTCATCATCGTCAATGGGTTGATGGTCAATTTTCCAGGCTCTCAGAAGAAAGGTGAGAATGAGAAGGAGAGGGAGTGCCCATCGGGAAAGTGATCTGTTCGCACCCGCCCCCTTGGGCCAAAAGCGAATCACGATCATTAAGAAGAGAACACCGAAAGGAACTCCATAGCTCCAAGTATTTGAGAGAAACCAAAGAGCTTCACTTCTCTCCTGAAAGCAGCTTTGTAAAATAAGAGCGAGCCCAAAGAGGGCACTGATCAAGATGGCAGGTGTTTTGAGTAACTGAAGCCGCTGACCAAGTAAGGAAAAAAGCCCTGTGAGGATCAAAAAAATTACTCCGAGTCTTCCCAACTGAATTTGATGAGAACAGGTGCCCATGAATTTCAAGGCGGGGAGATCTTTGGCGTGAATCAAGGTGCCTTCAATGGCTTCCTCATTCCATACCAGCTCAGCAAGCCCGTCGCTGCCAGAGATCGCAAACTGAGCAGGGGTATTTTGTGAGATTGGGTCGGTGATTAATCGAAGGCGAATGGTGTTTTCCCCTGATCGTAAAAGTTGAGAAATATCAAATCCTTGGAGGGTGGGTTGGTGACGCTCTCGAAGGAGGCTGTGAGGGATCGCTGTTTCAGGCTCTTCCAGAAAGCCGTAGGGATCTTGGAGGCGGCCTTTTTCTTCGTCGGGATCATCGAGAAATATTTCGCCCGTTTGATTGGGACGTTCACGAGTGCGATTCAGGGTGTTCTCATACCGTTTGAAATCATTTGTCGTGGGATCTCCATGACGCGGGTCTGTAAAACGTTTTCCACCAAAGAAGGAGTGTGTTTCGTCGGGATCGAGAAGGACTGGGGGCGTGGCCAAGGGGCGTCGGCCTTCCCAGGTGACGTCCCACTCGCCGCCATTGTATGTGTTTTTTTGATAACGAGTGGGTTCGACTAAGTGGTCATTGATCCAGAGCCAATAGTTACTATGCGTCAGGAGAGTGAGAATTCCTGATGCGCGAGAGTGAGAAAAGCTAGCGGAGAATTCGCTTGTCTTTGATTTGTCAGAACTATGAATCCATTTCTTAGGAATGCAGTTTTGAAAGAGGTGAGGTGGGACGGGAGAGAGAAATGATTTAGAACGTTCTTGGAGTTTTGCATTTCTCCAATGACTGACGTTTTGTTGTGTCTGAGTCCAATGGTTTTGGCGTAAGCTAAGAGGCACTGGTTCGGCCTTCCAGCTCTCATCAGTATTGATAGAAATCGTTTTCCCTCCCCGTAGCTGAATAGAACCAAAAGCGATTGCAGCAGGTGATGAGGCTCTGGCTTCGATTTCGAGACAGAGAGAGTTTTTTCCCTTTCTTAAATAAGGCGTCAGGTCAAAGAAGGTCAGAAGAAGATCATTCCGGTGGCCGCTCCACTGATATTCACGTGGGAAGTTATAGGCGATGAGTGGTTCTGTGGATGTAATCCGTTGTCCTGCTTCAGTGAGGCCATTTTGAAAAGGGCGGGTGGGTCTCCAGTAAGTCTGCGCTCCGATCGGGTTTCCATTACAGAGAAGCTCAAAACCACCTTCACTAGAGACGGCCACCCAAGCACGTTCGATTTCTGTTAGACAGGTGATTTCTTTTCGGAAGCACCCAGTATAGTGTTGATCTTGCTGAGTGCTGATCCAATGAGAGGCGGCAGGGGCGTGGTAGCGATGCAATGTGATCCCTTGCCGAGATTGACCGCTTAAGAACCACCAAGTCAGGAGGCAGCATAAGCTGAGCCAAAACGCTGAGCTTGTTTTCTGGGAGAGCGCTCCGATCCGTTGGGAAAATCTCATAAGCCTTTCGATTTCTGGCGAGCTTCACCGGCCGCTTTGACGTTTCCGGCGTTCAGTTCTCCTTGTGCAAGCATGAGCCATCCTGCTGAGAGGACCCCGCGTTTGTTTTTACTTTTAAAAAGGCGATAGATTTCTGCGAGGCTTTCCATCATGGCGCGATTTGTTTCGAGCTCGCCAGTATGAAGTGCGATGAGTTGACGATGAAATCGTGCCTGAGGAGCATGTGGAACCTCGAGGAGAATGCGATCCAACCGTTCCCCCGCTTGGTGATGCTTTCCGGAGTTCATTTCATTCACGGCGACGCGCACTTCATGCCGAAGGATTTCACGTGCGGCGGCATGTGGTAGCTCATGTAAGCGATGCCTTTCTTGATCAAGAAGGGTGCGGGCCTGGGCGTAATACCCCTGCTCCTCAAGATACTGGATGGTGTAAAGTGAGGTGTATGAGCTTTCAGGGACTCCGTTTTTAAGCTGCAGGTATCCTTTCTGTCGAAGAATGCCACTGTCACAGAATAAAGTCGGCATCAGGGCGATTGCTCGATCAAGATCCTCCTCAGCTTGTCGGTATGATCCTTCTGTGAGAGCTGCTTTTGAACGGGCGAGAAAGTGATGCGTGCTTGCGATGATGAGAGCATTGAGGCTGAAGATGAGAATGAGTCCTAAGCCAATGCGTGACGAAAGTTTACGCAAAAGAAGGCGCGCTTCAGCGAGGTCACGACGCCAATGATGTCCGATGATACAAATCAGACTTAGAAAAAATCCCATCATGCCATAGAACCAACCTTTCCCCACAAATTGCGTAAAGGCAGGTCCGTAACCAAGCCATGAAATCCAATCGTCGAGCCTAGTGAGCGAGATGCTTGTGACGGGTGGCTTATAAATCGCGAGACGCGAGGGTGGGTCTTGCGCTTGAATCCCAGCTCCTAAATTCAAACTGCGTTCAGAGTGGGCACGATAGACATCGCCACCAAGCCAAGTCATATTATCATGCTGCTGCTGGAGCCACGCGGCATCTCCCATGATCTTTGAGTCGCGCATGGTGAGCCAACCCGGAAAGGCGAGCATGAGAAGAAATCCCACGACAGAGAAATAAATGAAATTCCGTTTGAGGCGGTGCCATCGCCCAGTTGCTGCGATGAATAAAAAAATCCCTAGAGCGAAGATGAGGACTTTAAAGAAAAGAGTGATCACGGAATCCTCGGTGCCAAAATCGGCATCCACTGCTTCAACTGCTACCGGTATGGCAAACCAAGGTTTTAGAAAACTGAGAATGAGCAGAGTCACCGCGATGAGCGCCGCGAAAGCATTGACACACTGGGGGAGAAGGTCTCCGTGTGTTCTCGGTTTAATTTTGAATACGGATCTGATCATCACTTAGAAGATTCCAATGTCCTTCAATAATTACCTTCTCTCCGAGTGCCAGCCCTTCACGAATCTCGACCTGTTCTAGGTCGATGTGACCAACCCTGATTTCGCGCTCTCGCCATTTGTTAGAAGATGCCTCATGATCGACAACATAGACGATTCCTTTTCCGGCAGAGATTGAGGTGACTGCCGCTCTCGGCGCAGTGAGAGAGATTTTGTGTTGCTCGATTCTAGCAAATCCAGTCATCCCGGTGACTAACTCGTGAGCTTGTTGGATTTCTAACTTCACTTTGAACGTTGCGGCCCATTCGGGAGATCCGGTGCCCCGTGGACGCAGCGGGCGAGAGATTTCGGGACCACCACTATTGAAACTCACGACTGGTTTGACATTGGTGACTCTCGCTTGGAATTCACGTCCCGGATAAGATTCGAAAGAGAGTGTGGCCTGTTGTCCTTCTTTTATATGAGCAAACTCTGCCTGATCAAAATAAGCATCAAACCAGAGGCCGCTGGAAATCAGAAAGCCTGGTTTACCGCTATCCTGATTATATTCACCCGGGTTAATGAGCACCCGATCAATGACTCCGCTCGCTGGGGCATGGACAGTAAAGGTCGTGAGTTCATGTTCACGATGTTTCAGCGCTTGACGGGCATCGGTGGTCGCATTTTGAGCGATTTTGAGGCTCTCTTTCACGCCATTCTCCGCCATAGTCATTGCGAGCTCCGCTCTGCTGAGGCGTTCTTTTGCGATCGTAAATTCATTTTTTACTTCGAGTAACCTCACTTCCGCAATGACTCCTTTGCGATAGGCTTCTTCGTACTTGTTCAATTTTGTTTGAGCGAGATCGATTTGTCCTTGAAGCGAGCGCAGGTTGATTTTTTCCACTTCAGGGCGTTCCTGGGCGAGGACGTATGCGGAACCAAGTTTGACACGTTCTAGCTCGGATTCTGCGGTCGAGAGAGCGAGTTTTGCGGATTCATATTTGAGGCGTGCTTGACTGCTATCGAGCACGGCGAGGAGATCTCCTTTTTGCACCCGCTGCCCTTCTTCAACATAGACTTCTTGAATGAGAGCCATGGGGATCAGAGGGACGAGAACCGGCTGGCTGGCGCAAACTCCTTCTCCCATGATTTTTCGTTTGAGAGACTGTTCGGAAACTTCTCCAATCTTAACCTGGATCGATTCACCTGCTCGTCGAAGAAGTTGTGGTTGGCCCAGACTCGAAGAATACATTTTGTGATGAGTTCCCTGATAAGCGGGGTAAATCACGAAGGCCGTGAGAGCAGCCAAGGCGATGAGAGCCATGACTAAGGTCAAGAGAATGCCTTTGTTCTCGCTAGTGCGTTTTTGAAGCAGTCGAAGGAGGGCTTTCATACGTTTTTGGGGGTGAGAGGTTTTTGAAATCTGAGTTCTATGAGGTTTAGACTAAATGATAATAAGAGAGTAGATATTTCAGAAATCATTTGGATAGCCCTCCACAGAATGGAAACGAGAATAGCGGACTCGATGGAGCCATATTGAGAGAGCGCGATTACTAGCACAGCTTCACGCACTCCGATTCCTCCCGGAATGCCAATTGCCCAAAATCCTGCCAGCCAAGCACAGGATGCGATCACGATGGTGGTCGAATAGTTGAGCGTGAGATTTGGAACAGCCTGAATAAGAACCCATAAGAGAGCGGTGTTTCCGAGGCAGAGAACGAGATACATTCCGGCGGTCTTGATCGCTTGTAAGGGGTGAAAGGTTGTGATGGTGAAAATCTCCTGAATCCTAGTCGCGATGGTTTTAGCATGGAATATGAGGAGAGCGAAAATGATGCTCGCCGCGATGGTGAGAGGGAGGAGATGATCGCTGAGACGAAGAAGTGCGGGAGTGACCAAATGAAGAAGCTCTTTATTAAAGACGATGGTGGCGGCGAGGGCGGCCCAAGCAAAGTTTGTCAGAATGACTTCAAGGACCATGCTGATCGAGGTCTGCTTTTTGGTGAGAGACAGTCTCTGAGCACTGACAATGCGTGAGCCGTAACTCCAGACGGAACCTGGCAGCCATTTCATGCTCTCGGATTCGATCCAAATACGAGCGCAGTTTTTGTGGGGAACTCGAAGGGCCAGAGATTTTAAGACCTCGGCCCATAAGCTGGCATTCAGGATTTGATAGAGAATCAAGCCGATCATGACGAGGCCAAGAACCTGCAGATCGATCATGCTCATTTGCTCTGGAAGTTTTTTGAGATGATCAGAGAGGGCTAGCACTGCGAGCCCCATCGCAAGTGCAAGAACTCCATATTTTAAGAAAGATTTCATGAGCCTATGCCTGAGAAGGTTGTGGGTCAGCCTGTCTGTTCTTCGCGACAAGTTCGTGGTAGATCTCTGCCGTCTGTGCTGAAATTCTATCCCAGTCAAAGAACTGTCTTACATGATGGTAGCCTTGTTCCCCAAGGGTTGCACCAAGTGCTGGATCTGAAAGAATACGTTGAATGGCATCTGCCAAAGCAGTAGGATCTTTTTCAGGTACGAGAAGACCTGTTTTTTCATTTTGGATCACATCAATGATCCCACCGACCTTAGAGGCAATAACAGGTTTTTTGTATGAGAGCGCTTCAATGAGGACGACCCCTAGCCCTTCGGTATCTCCATTATCATCAAAGATCGCGGGGTGGACGTAGGCTGCACACTGACTGTAGAGTTCACTCAGTTCTTCGTTGCTCACAAAGCCGGCAAATTTAACGACGTCAGTCAGGCCCAATTCTTTACTTTGTTGGATCCACTGCTCTTTACAATCACCTTCACCAGTGATGACGACGTTCACTTTCTGATGTTTGAGCACTTGAGGTAAGCTGTTTAATAAAACATCGATTCCTTTACGTTGAATGAGCCTGCCGCAGAAGAGTAGGGTGGGGATTTTGGAAGCACTATGACGATGTTCTTTTTGAGTTACGGTGGCACCGTAAGGGGTAATAATGGTGTCATCTTTTCCGCTGATCTTGAGAACTTCGCTTGCGGTATGAGAGCTATTGGCGCAGCGAACATCTGCGATGCGAAGAAGAGCTCCAAGTAAGCGATGGACCAGTGAACTTCTTCTCGCGATTGCCAACTCCGCGCCATGACTCATGGCAATGACTTTTACCCCAAGAAGGTATTTCGGTAAGATGGCCCAGAACCCATGGGGGAATGCCCAGTGAACATGGAGGACTTGAATGCGATGGCGTAAACACCATCCAAAAACGGCGATGATACCACAGAGAATATATGGAATGGCGAGAAGCTGATATGCCAGAGAACGGGTTTTGCTCGGGGCTCCTTCATCATGAGTGAGAGATTCTATCGAGCGGGGAGCGTAACGGAATCTGTGAACGGGAATATTGTCAATTTGGTGGCTTTTCAGCCCTTGATATGAGGGGGCAAATACTCGAATCGAGGTGTCATCACCAGCGGTTCTCTTGATGAGTTCTCTCATCCAGGGGACCTGACAGTCATTGTTTTGACGAGAATAGGTTGAGGTGACAATGGCGACTCTGATGGGGCTTTGAGTGTTCATGATTTATGCAAGTTTAGGATTTAGGCTACGTGATTTTCGGTGAAAGAATGGATGCTCTCGAAAGAGGGGAGAGGCTCGTCCGCATTCGCTATTTCGGCGACTCGAAGCTGGCGGCCGTTCTTCATGGAGCGATAAACAAGTTGTTCAAACAACAGTCCCTGCATGGCGATGAGGATTCCTGTTAGAAAGCTGGCTGATGCGATGATGAGGTAGACTGCAGAAGCATTTCCAGTGAAAGCAGAAATGACACCGGCAAGAGTAAGGACCATACTTGTGAGGATCAGGGCGGCCGCTACTTTTCCTGCAAAATGCATCGGGCAATTCCTGAATCTCTGTAAAAAGCCAATGGTCGCCATGTCCATGAATCCGATGATCATACGGCCCCAGCCGTACTTGCTTTCTCCGAACTGGCGAGCATGATGCTGGACAACAATTTCTGCGGTTTGGAACCCTTTGAAAGAAGCCAATGAGGGAACCATACGATGCATGTCTCCATACATCGGAAGGGACTTCACCACCGCTTTCTTATAAGCCTTGAATCCACAATTATGATCGTGAAGTTTTACGCCCGTGAGGTTGCTCAACATGGCATTGAACACGCGACTGGGAAGGACCTTGTGCCACGGATCGTAACGTTTTTGTTTCCAACCAGTGACGATGTCATGGCTTTCGTCGATTTTTTCAAGAAAGCGGGGTATTTCTCTGGGATCATCCTGAAGGTCTGCATCCATAGTGAAGACGATGTCTCCTCTGGCTTCGGCATAACCGAGGGCTAAGGCGTCCGCTTTGCCTCGATTGGCTGGGAAACGGTAAGCTTTGACATGGCCATTTTCATGTCGCACCAGATTTTGCATTTCGCTCCAACTGTTGTCTGATGAGCCATCATCGATGAAGATGATTTCCCATGAATGACAGAGTCCTTTGACATTTTCTGAGATGCCTTCGCAAAGGGTTTTCAGAGTGTTCTCCTCATTCATTGCCGGAATGATGAAGCTGATCGTGCGATTGTTATTTTTGAGATGATTCATTGTTTTGGTGGATGGGGGTTTGAAAAATAGGAATTAAGAACGATTTGATTGAGGAAACGCGACGCCGTGGAAAACGGGGAGATGAACTTCTTCGTTGAGAGATTCGGTAAATGCGGGCTCGTTTCTGAGGAGACTGCTGGCGCCGGAAAGCAGGAGAATGAGGCCCGCAGTGGTGAAGACGGAGCTGACTTTTTGAGACGGAGCATTTTTAGAAAGCTCACGTTCGGAATTGAGTTTTTTGACGAGAAGCTGCATCCCTGAAAGGGAAGTCCTAGAAGAGGGATCAACACTGATGACGATGTCTCCTTCTGCTAAGAGATGTCCGAGTGAAATGCTATGTGCTTTCCCATGATCAGCGGCTAGGCGATGGGCTTTGACATACTTAAATCCTTGTTTGGATAATTTTTTAATTTCACTCCAAATGTCATCGTTAGCACTACGATCGATGAAGATGATTTCCCAAGCCCGACATTCGGTGAGAAGTTGCTTTCGAATTTCTTGGTAAAGTGACGTTACGGAAATTTTGGAATTTCCGACCGGAACGATAATGCTGACAGTATGATTGCTGGGCTTCTTTTGTTGCAAGGGGATGGCTGATTGAGTCATGCCAATTTAATTGCTTATCGTGGGCCAAATGAGGTCGAGTCTTCTTAATCCATTGTAAATCAATGTTATTTTTTATTTGTACGACATCTCACTTCTTCAAAAAGCAATGATTCCCTAAAGTTTTTACAGCCATTTTCTGAAGATTCCTGTAATCTTTACAGGGTGATGAAACAGGTAACGGTGTCTTTCCTCGGCTCTTGTAGCCTCTTTCTGGGGTGTGCAAAGGTGGGACCAGATTATGAAAAAAGCCCTGAAATAAATCTTCCAGACAGTTGGACCCTTGCGATTCAGAAAGATAACTCAGCCCCTTTTTCTGGTGCGCAGCGGTGGTGGCAAAAGTTTGATGATCGAACGCTGGATCGTTTAATCCGAATGTCTCGCCAAGCGAATCCGAATATTCAAATTGCGCGCGCACGAATCACCGAGTCTTGGCATCAACGCTCAGTGTTAGCCGCCGCTTGGTATCCCCATAGTGATTTTAACGCGAGAGATGACCGTGGTTTGGCGAGCTTTGATCGCTCTGGGGTAAAGTGGGATGCCAATGCCTCGCATGGACAACTCGCTCAGCTCGATGTGGGATGGGAACTCGATCTCTTTGGGAAGATCAAACGCCAGGTCGAAGCAGCTCAGGCAGAATATGAAGCTAAGATCGATGGCTGGCGAGACGTCATCGTCTTTATTAATAGTGAGGTGGCGCTGCACTACATCGCTTACCGGACGCTGGAAAAACGGATTGAAAATGCCGAAGAAGCTCGCCTGATTTTTCAGAAAACAAAGAACATGATTCAGCTTCTCAAAGAGCAAGGCATTGCCAGTCAGCTAGATCTTCACGAAGCAAATGGTCGTCTTAAAACGACGGAGTCTGATTTGCCCAGACTGACGCAGCAAAAAGTAGTTGTTAGAAATCGACTCGCAGCCCTACTCGCAATTCAGCCTAGTCATATGGAACGGCTGCTCCAAAAAAATCGTGAAATTCCAACTCCGCCATCTTCCATCGCCACGGGATTTCCGAGCCAGATGTTACGCTCCCGTCCTGATGTGAGAAGAGCAGAGCGTAAAGTAGCGGCTCAGACTGCGAGAATTGGAATCGCAACGGCTGCGCTGTATCCGGAGCTATCCATTTCTGGAGCTATTACTTATGAATATCTCCGGCAAGGGATTACGGTAGAAACCTTGACTAGAACGATTGGACTAGGGCCTTCGCTCAAGTGGCGTATCTTCCATGGCTGTGCCGATCGAGCGCGAATCAAGGAGCAGCATGCTAAGCTGAATCAAGAGATTAGCACGTACCATAGTACGGTGATTCATGCAGTGACTCAGGTGGAAAATTCCATGGCGCGCTTGTATTTTACCAAGCAGAGACTCGCTCTTCTACGGCAGTCGGTCGAGTCCCATCAGAAGGCTGCCGAGTTGATGGAGGATGCTTATCAACTTGGCGAAGTTGATTTACGAAGATTGCTGAATGCCCAGCGCGACTTCATTAGTCATCGAGATGAGATGTTCGCGACTCAGGGCCGTCGAGCTGCGCATTCTGTGCGCTTATTCAAAGCCCTAGGAGGGGGAGAGCTTCCTCCACCGAAACCTCAAGCCCGTAAAGAATCCAAAGCCAAAGAAACGGCTTCATCAAGATGAGTCCGAAATTCTCCCCAATGATAAACCTCGTACTCTCCTTGCTCAAGTTCCTGACAAATTTCAAATAATGAACTTAACCCCAATGATCCACTCGCTCCTTTGAGCTGATGGAGGATAGATTTTACCGTAGAAGGTTCTTTCTCCATCTGTGAAATTTGAGCTCGTGAATCCTTTAAAAAATTTTGAACTAATTCAACCAGAAGCTCGCGATCATCTCCTGCAAGAGCGAGCAACCTGTCTTTATCAATCGACGCGACCTTCATAGGGTCATCTCACCATTCATTTTTTATCTTAGCCATGAAAAACTACAATCTGATCATTGCCGATGATGATGCCACGGTGAGGCGACTTCTTGAAATGAAAGCTTCGCATTATGGATTTCATCCCATCACCGTCGATAATGGGGCCGAGGTGCTGGCGCTAGTGAACGAACATGTCGACGCGATCCTACTGGATATTCATATGCCGGGTATGGGTGGGCTGGAGTGTCTCGAAGCGCTAGCTAAGGAGGGGAATACCATTCCGGTCATTATTCTCAGTGGGGAGCAGGAAGTCTCTGTTGCGATGCAAGCGGTGAAACTCGGGGCTCTTGATTACCTCTGTAAGCCTTTTGATCTTGAGGAACTTTTTGCGACTTTAAGAAATGCAAAACGGATGAGCTTAATTCAAAGGGAGAATACCTCGCTGAAAGAGGGGATTTCCAGTCACACTTCAAGCTCTGGCCTGATTGCACACGCGGCCGCGATGTTGAAGCTTCAGAAGCAAGCAGAGAAAGTTGCGCGCCTGGATTCGACTGTCTTACTCACCGGGGAAAGTGGGACGGGGAAAGGAGTCTTTGCTCGCTATATCCACTCCCAGAGTGAGCGCGCGGATAAACCATTTGTGACCGTCAGTTGCCCAGCTCTTCCACGGGAGCTACTTGAGAGTGAACTCTTTGGTCATGAGAAAGGAGCTTTTACGGGAGCGATTAAAAAACGGATCGGTAAGATCGAAGCGGCTAAAGGCGGGACTCTTTTCTTAGATGAAATAGGGGACCTACCCATGGACCTTCAACCGAAACTTTTAAATGTTTTACAAGATCATGAATACAGCCCGGTGGGGAGTGAGAAGGTCATGAAATCTGACGTGAGAATTATCACGGCCACAAACATCAATTTTGAAGAAAAAATTGCGAATCAAGAATTTCGGGAAGACCTCTACTATCGCATTAGTGTCATCCCGCTTAGGCTTCCCGCGCTGCGTGAACGGGGGGATGAAATTATCGTATTAGCGGAACACTTTGCTTCACGCATTGCAAAAAATCGTAAGATTAAGAATCTCACAATTGCTCCCTGTGCCTCCGATGCTCTCACCTCTTACCACTGGCCGGGAAATGTGAGGGAATTAGAAAATGTGATTGAGCGTTCTTCGGCCTTTTGTGAGAATCATACTATTACCGCAGAAGATTTACCGAGTAAGCTGACGCAAAAAGAGGCATCATCGTTGATGATATCAGGCCTCGCAGGAAACACGCTGGCGAAGATCGAAGCAGAAGCAATTCAACAAACCTTAACCCTTTGCGGTGGTAATAAAGCTCAAACCGCACGGACCTTGGGAATTACCGAGAAGTCGATTTATAACAAAATGAAACGCCTAGGGCTTTCTTAAAAAGATTACCAACTATGAAAGGAATTGTATTTACCGAGTTTCTCACGATGGTGGAAGAAACCTTTGGCTTCGACATGGTTGATACCATTATCGAGAAAAGTGAACTTCCGTCCGGCGGAGCTTATAGTGCGGTAGGCACTTATCCGCATACCGAGATTGTCTCATTAGTCTCGCAACTGAGCCATGAAAGTCAGATGGAAGTTCCCTTACTGTTAAAGACCTTTGGGCATTACCTCTTTCAAAGCCTGGCAAAGGCATATCCTCAATTTGTCGACCGCACCAGTGCTCCGCTGGATTTTTTGGAACAAGTAGAAACATACATCCATGTGGAAGTCAGGAAGTTATACCCAGATGCGGAACTCCCACATTTTTCCTGCTCGCGTCCAAATTCAGAAAATGAATTGCACATGATTTATGAATCGCGACGGCATATGGAAGATGTTTGCGATGGCCTCATCCATGGTTGTTTGGAATATTTTAAAGCGGATTGTTCGGTGAAACGTGAAGCATACCCTGACGGGCGAGAACTCTTTGTGATTTCTCAAAATTCCTAATTGTCATGTTAGACGAGAGCCAAAAATGGAAAAAACGTTATGAACGAGAGAAGAATGCCCGTCTTCAGGCCGAAAAATTATTAGAAGAAAAAAGCTCACAGCTTTATCATGCGAATCTTCAACTTGAAGAAAAAATCGCGCTGGAATCCTCAAAGTATCGCCTTCAGGAGAAAAAATTCACCGCCCTGTTTCACTCATCCATCGACGGGATCATCCTCCATCAAATGGATGGCCAAATTTTGGACGCAAATGAAGCCGTTTGCGCTATGACGGGGCGGACGCCTTCAGCGTTGATTGGAGCACATCTCAAGCTGATTCATCCGGAAGAATATCAGCCAGTCTGTCAGGAAGCTCTTCAGGAAATGGAGCGAGAAGGTCAGGTACGCTTCTCCTGCCTGATCCAAAATCGTGAAGGGGAGATGATCCCTGTTGAAATTTCGGCGAAACAATTTGAGGTCGAAGGTGAGATCGTTTGCCAAGGGATTATTCGTGATGTCACCGCACAACATCAAGCGGCTAAAAAGCTACAGGATGCCACTATTGCCGCGATTAAAGCAAACGAAGCGAAGTCTCTATTCTTAGCCACCATGAGCCATGAGATCCGAACTCCCTTAAATGGAATCATCGGATTCACGGACCTCTTGTTGCAGAGTGAACTCTCTCTGGAGCAATTTCAGCACTTAGAATTAGTGAAAAAAAGTGGCGATATGCTCCTCAATATCATCAATGATATTTTAGATTTTTCCCGCATCGAAAGTAATCAGATCGAACTGGAAGAAGTTGATTTCTCTCTGACGGAATGCCTTGAAGAAACATTTGATATTCATTCCCAGACTGCTTTGGCCAAGAATGTAGATCTACTATATTCTATCGATGAAGATGTTCCAAACTATCTCAATGGTGATCCTGGGAGAATCAAACAAGTATTGTTGAACCTTGTATCTAATGGTTTGAAATTTACGGAAAAAGGCTCAGTCATAATCCGGGTGCAAAAACTCACCTCAGATGTTTTACAACTGACCGTTTCTGATACCGGCCTTGGATTTGATCAAGAACTGGAAGCGCAGCTTTTCCAACCCTTCCAACAGGCAGATCCCTCCACGACTAGAAAATTTGGAGGAACTGGCCTTGGATTGGCAATTTGTAGGCAGCTCTTAGGCATCATGGGGGGGAGTATTTCTGCAAAATCCGTCGTAGGTCGTGGGTCGGATTTTATTGTCACCTTTCCCTTTAAGCTCGCACAGGCACCTCCTGCGCAGGCGAATCTGAATAAGAAACCATTTTCCGAGTATCGTGTTCTGGTCGTAGATGATTATGAGGTGAACCTTCAATTCATGAAATTTCGTCTGGAAGCATGGGGCTGCCAAGTCTCCCTCGCGACTGGTGCTCATGAAGCTCTGACGATGATGAAACAAGCTGAGGTCGCATTTGATGTCATCCTCATTGATCGGCTCATGCCCCAAATGGATGGGATTCAATTAGCCTTAGAAATTCGAAAATCTTTCAAAGGGAATATTGCAGAAATGATCTTAGTTACTTCATCACGCTTAGAAGGAGAAAAACAAGAGGCCATCGATGCCGGTATTTCCTCGGTCGTTTATAAACCGGTAAAAGAGAAAGATCTCTTAGCCTCCCTGAATTTGGCTTTTAAAAATAAGAAACCGACTTCGATAACACCAACTCCTTCGTTGCCTGCAAAATCTAAAAAGCCTTTCACGAATCGCTTTGTCCTCATCGTTGAAGACAATCCGATCAATGCAAAATTAGCCAAGCTTCTGTTAGAGCGACAGGG
>CALGLJ010000064.1 GCA_937930235.1 uncultured Verrucomicrobiales bacterium
ATTCCGATTTCCGCACCAAAGCCAAATTCCTCCCCGTCACTCAAGCGAGTCGACACATTATGGAAGAGACAGGCTGAATCCACTTCTCTGAAGAACGATTCCGCCGAGGCCTTATCCTCGGTCACGATCACTTCGGTATGCTGGGAGCTATACTCGTTAATGTGGGCGATGGCCGCCTCTTGAGATGAGACCACTTTCACCGCGAGGATGTAGTCGAGATATTCTGTCACCCAGTCTTCTTCGGTCGCAGGCTCCGCTTCAATGAGAGCTCGGGTTGCTTCGTCACCACGGATTTCGACTTCTTTCTCTCTGAGAGCGAGGGCCACTTTGGGTAAAAATTCTGAGGCAATGGCCTCATCGACTAGCAAGGTTTCCAGCGCATTGCACACACTGGGTTTTTGCGCTTTGGAATCGACGACGATTTTCACCGCGAGATCCAGATCAGCTTCAGAGTGGATGTAGGCATGACAAATCCCGTCGTAGTGCTTGATCACCGGCATCCGCGCAAGCGAGACCACGGTCTCGATAAGCCCCTTGCCACCTCGGGGAATGATGAGGTCTAAATAATGATCCATCCCTGCCATGACCGCGACGCTTTCACGATCCGTGTAAGGAATGAGCTGGATCGCCCCTTCGGGAAGCCCGGCTTGTTCTCCTCCCTTTTGCAGGGCAGTGGCCAGAGCTCGGTTTGAGTGAATCGCCTCAGAACCACCTCGCAAGATGGTGGCATTTCCTGATTTCAGACAAAGCACCGCAGCATCACTTGTGACATTCGGACGACTCTCATAAATGATACCAATCACCCCGATCGGAACCCGCACTTGCTGAATTTCAATCCCATTCGGACGGGTGCGCTCGTCGAGAATTTCTCCGACCGGATCAGGAAGAGAGGCCACCTTTTCAATCCCAGCTGCAATGGCTTCCAGACGCGCTGCATCCAAGCGAAGCCGATCCAGCATCGCCGAGGTCAGACCACGTTCTTCGCCCGCAGTCAGATCCTTACTATTTGCCTCCAGAATTTCAGGAGCCGTGTCTCGGATTCCCTGCGCCATGGCCTGCAAAATGTCGTTCTTCTCTTTCTCAGATAGAACGGCTAGAGAAAGAGCGGCCGCCCGCGCCTTCTTCCCCATTGCGTAGACATCCTCTTTGATCTGCTCGCTGGTCATGATGTGAAGGGTGATAGCGGAGAACGAGCGCAAGGCAAAGCCAGATCACGAGCCTAAGAGGTCAGATCTTCCAATGCGGACCTGAGATCGGGATACTGAAACTCAAATCCAGAATCCAACAGAACTTGTGGAACAACCCGGAGACTCGCCATGAGACCTTCTTGAGCAAAATCTCCTAAAAGAAGATTTAGCATGAATTCGGGGGCCGGAATAAAAGCGGGACGCTTCAATACGGAGGCGAATTCTCGAGTAAAATCGACATTGCGCACGCTTTCAGGAGCCACGAGATTGACTGGTCCCGCAAGATCACTCTCCAGACAATGGATCATGGCGGCCACTTCATCATGAAGATGAATCCACGGCATCCATTGTTGTCCATGCCCGAGGCGCCCTCCCAGTCCGAGACGAAAGAGCGGTTCCATTTTTTTCCACGCTCTCCCATCTTTGCCCAACACCACCCCTGTCCGGAGAAAAACGGACCGAATCTTTGCCTCCGAAGCAGCCTTTTCCCAGTCGAGACAAAGTTTCGCTAAAAAATTGGAACCTACCGCGTCCTTCTCCGTCAGCTCTCGGTCCTGGCAAGTGCCATAAAAACCCACCCCAGAAGAATTCAAAAGCGTGTGGACCTCAGAATCCGCAATTCCCTCGACTAGAAACTGGGTCAAGTCTACCCGACTTGTGTGAAATTTCTTTTTGCTTTTACTCGTCCATCTCTGATCCACAGGCTCTCCAGCCAGATTCACAATCGCATCCAGCCCGGATAAATCTGGAACGGAGCAGCCATCCCACTGTCTCCATCCCTCTCTCCGAGAACGTGAAAACGGAATCACTTCCGCCCCCTTTTTCTTGAGAGTTTCACTCAACGCTCGGCCGAGCCATCCCGAGGCGCCCACAATTCCAATCCTTTGATTCACTAAATTGAGTTTAACTCAGATTTGAGACTTTGCCAGACCATCACGTTCACCTAGGTTCCTCACATTACCTCATGAGGCGTCACTTTGCTCATTTCTTACTTCTGACTCTTACCCTACAAGCACAGGAAGTACTCCTTCCACCACCCTTGACTGGTGACTTGCCCCTTCTCCCGGAATCCCCCCCGACGGTAGCTTCTCCATTGGCCGCAAACAGCCCGGTCTTCTCGATGCCAGAGAATATCAAATTAACAGGGCGTTCATTTCGGATCGAAAAACATGGAGAATTTTACAAAGCGATTTTCCCCAAACCCGTAAAATTAACGGGTAATAATGGCCTAGAAATCTTTGCCAATCGTGGCCAGCTCGATGAGAAAACCAAAACGGTCACCCTCTCGGGCAATGTGCGGGTCTACCAAAATGGCTTACTCGCAGAGTATGACCGCGCCACTTATTTTTACGAAGAGGAACGTCTGCAAACGAGAGGGCTACGCACCAGCATGGATCCCATCTTGCTGGAATCTGGCAAGTTCAGAGCTGAGAAAAGAAACGGAAAAACGGTCTTTATTGGAGATCACTCGGGGATCACCACGCATGATGTCGAAAAGCCAAACTTCTGGCTCCGAGCAGATCGCACCACGATTTATCCTGACGATAAAGTCGTCTTCAAAGACATGAAGCTCTACCTCGGGAAGACCCCGATCTTCTGGCTTCCCTATCTCTCACAACCGCTCGATCAAAATCTAGGATATCACTTCGTTCCCGGAGGGCGCTCCAACCTCGGTTTCTTTTTAAAAAATCGCTACGGAGTTATGCTTGGGGGAGAGCGCGATCCCGTCACGGGAGCCAATGATTCCGCCTGGCTCCTCGCGCAATGGCGGGCGGATCTCTATTCCCGCCGTGGCGTTGGGCTTGGAGTTGACCTCCTCGATACCCGTGTTGATCCAAATGACGATTTCGGCTGGCTCAAATTCTATCACATTTATGACTTTGACCCATCTGTCGAACGCTCGGGAATTCCAAGAAATAACGAGCGGAACAATCGCTACCGGATCGATCTCGCTCAACGGATCAATCTCGGAGAAAGCGAACATGCGCAGTATCAACTTCAGGGGAACTTATCCCTCTTAAGTGATCGTTTCTTTCTGGAGGATTTCGAACAACGCCTTTTCCGCTCCGATCCTGCTCCCGACAATACCTTCGCCTTCAGACGACGCACTGCCAACAGCCTCACCACCCTAGGAGGCCGCGTGCGCTTGAACGATTTTTATGATAGCGACACTCGCTTACCCGAATTGACTTTCGATTGGGTGCGACAGCCTTTTTTAGGATCTAAATTTCTTTATGAAAGCCAGAGTTCCTTCGGACTCTACGATGAATCATTGAGTCGTTTTAATCGAGATGGACTTGAATCAGAAGCCGCCTCACTTCTCCCGGGAGATCCCCGGCTCGATGAAATCGATCGCCTGCTGGACGACCGAGGGTTCGCCCGCCTCCATACCTATCATGAATTTTCTCGCCCGACCCGATGGGGGCATCTGAAACTAGTCCCCCGCCTCGGTGGTGGCTACACTAGTTATCATTCCGTAGAAGGAGCGGGAAATGATACCGACCGTGGACACCTCTTTGCCGGCATCGATGCCTCGGTCAAATTCACCAAACAGTATCACGATCTCACTCATGAAAAATGGGGCCTGAACGATGCCCTCCATATCGTCCAACCTTATGCCAACCTTTCTTGGCTCGCGACCAATGATCTCGACCCCTCATTCGGACGGATTGATCGCCTCGCGCCATCCACCCGACCTCGCCCCTTGGATGTCGGGAGATTTTCAGCCATCGATGATTTTGCCGATTGGTCCATCCTGAGACTTGGCGTACGGAACCGGCTCGTGACTCGACGCGATGGAGGCACGCACGATTGGCTCTCACTGGACACATACTTCGACGTCTTTTTTGATGACCCCGAATTCAGCCGAAAAGTTTCCAACCTCTACAATGACCTCATTTGGCGTCCCCTTCCTTGGCTCGAACTTGAACTGGAAACCCAATTCCCCCTCTTCAGTGATTCAAATTTTACCGAAATCGCAGCGAGTTCAAAATTTCTGCTCAATCCGAATCTGGAAGTCGATCTAGGATATCGCTTTCTCAAAAACCACCCGATCCTCATCGACTCCAACCGCCTAGAACTCGAAGCATTTTACCGTCTCAATGAACGATGGGGGTTTGGGTTTTATAACCGTTGGGAATTTGAAGACTCCACCTTGGAGCTACAACAGTATAACATCCACTACGACTTTGACTCTTGGGTTGCCTCCGTTGGATTCTTTCACCGTGATAATCGGCGGAGAGATGAATTTGGCATTTCACTCAATTTTGGTCTGAAGGATTTCCCAAGCCTAGCCTTGCCAATCAAGGTGGGAGCTGAATGATTCCTCACGTGAACACACTTTCTCCACAACATCTTCTGGAACAGCTCCGCTGGCGCTACGCGACAAAACAATTCGACGCCAACAAAGAAATTCCTGCCGACACTTGGAGCGCGATTGAAGATTCACTCGTGCTCACTCCTTCCTCATTTGGACTCCAGCCTTGGCATTTCGTAGTCATTACCAATCAAGAAACCAAGAAGGCATTATTACCCCATTCTTGGAACCAAACTCAGGTGACGGACTGCTCCCACTTCGTCGTCCTCAGTGCGAAAATCAATCCCGACGAAGCGGATGTCGATGAGTTTCTCAATCGGACAATCGAAGTGCGTGGCGGTGATCTGGAATCCCTCCAGGGCTATCGAGACATGATGCTCGGCTTCATGAATAAGATGTCTCCCGAAGAACGACTTCACTGGGCTAAAAATCAAACCTATATCGCTCTGGGGCAACTCATGTCGACTGCCGCCACTCTCGGGATCGATGCCTGCCCTATGGAGGGAATCGTCCCCGCAGAATTTGACCGCATCTTGAAACTGACCGAAAAAGGACTCACCACTTCCGTTGCCTGCGCCCTCGGATACCGCTCCGTGAAAGATTCATATGCCAACGCGTCCAAGGTCCGTTTTGACAAAAAAGATCTGATTTCTAATTTGTAAAAAGATCTCTGAACGAAGGGTGATTCTTCGAAAGAAGTTCTGATCCAGCTCCGAAAAGCGTTTGCGAGAGGACATTTAAGTCATTTTTTTCTTTTCGCTTTCCTTTGAATCCGACTTGCAGGCCGCCTTTCGGATTCAGCTTCAAATGAAGCCGGTCACGTAAAGCCTTGACCGCTTGTTCCTCCGACATCTCCCAACGCGCGGCGATCTTGGTATGCTTTACAACGCCACTCATGAATTCGTCGTTTGCCGCAATTTTTTCATAAAACGCCAAAACCTCTTGCTGCTCCGGCTCAGGAAGCTCCAAAACTTTTTCTAACTGGATATAGCGAAGATCCGGTCGATTCGGCAAATAACCTAAGAAAAGATAAGCTCCGGCTCCACCGAGCAGAAGTACGATGAATAAAAAGCCAATCAAAATCCCTTTGTTCATACAGATTCCCTAACAGCTTTTTGATGATCAGGCAAACTTCTTGCGTGCTTGCTTTTCCCGCTCCAGATTCCTCTTACATGACATTTCCGACGACCACTGCCCATGTGGACACTCTCGATCCCGGACTCGATATTATCCTCGATCCGACTGATGGTTCTCCTGTAATCAGCGCCCAAATCTGGATCGAAACCGGATCAATGCACGAAAGTGCGCTCGCAGGATCAGGAATCTCTCACCTACTGGAGCACATGGTTTTCAAAGGGACCGACCGCTTTTCTGGCGAAGCACTATCACAAGAAGTCCAAGCGGCCGGAGGACAGTGGAATGCTTACACGACCTTTAATCGCACGGTGTATTACATCGATGGACCTGCAGATTCGCTCGATCTATTCCTTTCCGCCCTGATGGAAATGGTCTTTCGACCCACCTTTCCTGAAGATGAATTCGAAAAGGAAAAAGATGTCATCCGCCGTGAAATCGCAATGGGGCTCGACGATCCAGACTCCATTTCATCCCAGCTCCTTTTCCGCACTCATTTTCAAAAAGACCACCGCCGACATCCCGTGATCGGGCATCGTCATCTCTTCGACAACATCTCGTATGAAGAAATGAAAACCTATCACCATGCGCGCTATCAGCCGGAAAACTGCTTCCTCGTACTCTCCGGTGGCTTTGATCAAACTCAGGCCAAAGAAATTATCAGTCGCGAAATCACCAAAGGTCTACGCCCTCCTCGTCAATTCCCAGTGATGCTCCCACAAGAGCCTGCGCAGATCGGTGAACGGCGGAGTTCGCAAAGTTTCGCCATCCCTACGACGCACCTCTCACTAGCCTGGCCCACGCCAGCGCTGACCCATCAAGATACTCCCGCGCTAGAACTCCTTGCCACCATCCTCGGCGGAGGGCGCTCAACGCCGCTCTATCGCGTATTAAGAGAGGAAAAAGAACTCGCCATTCAAGTTGGTGCTTACACTTGGATTCCCCCTCAAGGCCCCGGCATCTTCTCCATTTACACCGAGAATGCCCCGGAAAACTCCCCCTTGATCGAACAAGAAATTCTCACCCAAATTCAAAAAATCTGCGGTGAAGATCTCACCCACGCACTCGATCGCGCCCGCCGTCAAATCTCTGCCGCACAGTTTAAAATCCTCACCACAGCCTCCGGGAGAGCGTCTGATCTCGCCTCGAACTGGAATAACGCGCGCAACCTAAACTATACTCGTGATTTTCTCATAGAACTCAATTCCGTCACCGAGGGTGACATTCGACGAGTCTCTCAAAAATACCTGGTTCCCAATCGCCTCTCCGTCACCTCGCTCGTTCCTGAAAATCATCAGCAAGCCACGCAAGCCAAGCACACGCAAACTGATCACGAAGCGATCTCCGAGCACACGCTTAGCAACGGAATCCGAGTCATTCTGCAGCGCGATCCTAAAATCCCCGTCGTCTACGGGCAGGCGGTCCTGAAAGCAGGCTGCCTCTCCGAATCTCCCACTCAGGCGGGCATCAACAGCTTACTCGCAAGCCTCCTCCTCAAAGGAACGACAAGCCGGACCGCTCTCGAAATCTCAGAAACTCTCGAAAACCTCGGAGCCTCGCTCAAACCCGGGGCAGGAAATAATACGCTCGCCATTTCAAGCTATTGCTTGCGTGATGACCTCCCCGAAGTCCTCGACCTCCTCGCCGAAATCCTCCAGGAACCCAGCTTCCCCGCTGACGCCATCGAGCGGGAACGCACCTCCCATATCGCACACCTCAAAGAAGCGCTCGAAGACCCGGCAAGCCTCGCCTTCCGCGAAATGCGCTCAAAGCTCTGGCAAGGCCAAGGGTACGGGATCCCCTCATCCGGCACTTTGGACTCGTTAAGCGCCCTCGATCGCCTCGCGATCTCGGCACACCACTCCAAATATTTCACCGCAAAAAATCTCGTCATTGCACTCTTTGGAGATCTCGACCCTGAGACCGTCCTCGCCGACCTTGAGGAAAAATTTTCGCAAATCCCCTCCCATGAAATCGATGACTTCGAGCAAACCGTGCCGAGTCACAGCGGTCAATACGAGTTCTCGCTCGCCAAAGAACAAGCGGTCCTAGCCATTGGCTACCCCGGACTCGCGGCTCATGATCCTCGCCGCCACTCTCTCGAACTGATCGACTCGTGGTGTTCCGATATGGCCGGTCCTCTCTTTACCCGAATCCGAGAAGAGCTAGGCCTCGCCTACTATGTCAGCTCATCCATCTTTTTAGGACTCAACACAGGACTCGCCGCTTTTTATCTGGGAACCGCTCCGGACCAACTTGAACTCGCATCGAAGGAGCTTCAGGGGCAAATCGATCAACTCGTCGATACCGAAATCCCGGAAGACATTCTCACGCGCGTCAAAGCCAATGCTAAAGCTCGCGAATCTCTTCGCAACCAAAGCCCAGGCACCCGCGCTCGCATGGCCTCCCTGGACGTCCTTCTCGGCCAACCAGCAGATCAGCATCTTAAGCTTGCCGAACACGTCGAAAACGTCACCGCTAAAGAAATCCATGAACTCGCACAGGAGCTCTTCTCTCGGGACCGGGCTACCATCGTCACCGTTTCTCCTTCACCCACCAATCAGCCTTGAGCCTCGGAGATTCCCATTCTAAACTGAACCATTCATGAGTGACTCAACTATCGAAGACGAAGCACCTGATCCACGCTTTTCCTCTTTCGTCTATTTCCAGGCCCAAAATGGAGGGCTATTTCTCGGTCGAATTCCGAATCCCGCCACCGGAGAAACGAAAGTCAACATCCGTGCGGCGCGCAGCGTGCTCGATTCTCTCGAAATGCTCGAAGAAAAATCAAAAGGCAATCTAAACTCCGCTGAGAGCAAGCTCCTCTCCTTTGCTCTCGAAAATCTTCAAAAACTCTTCGCCGAAGTCTCCGCCGAACATCCCGAATCAGCACCAGAAGAAACCCCTTAAGTATGATTCAATTTTCCATCGGCGACATTCAGGTCGGCACCCATCATCCTTTTTTTATTCTCGGACCCTGTGGACTAGAAGACGAAGACTTCGCTTGGCGGATGGCTCGTGCGCTCAAAGAAATCACCACCCGCATCGAGGTCCCCTTTATTTTTAAAGCATCATACGATAAGGCAAACCGCACCTCCGTCGACTCCTATCGAGGCCCCGGCGTTCAGGAAGGATGCCGTATTCTCGGAGAAATTAGTAAAGAGCTCAACATCCCGGTCACTACCGATGTTCACACTCCAGAAGAATGTGAAATCGCGGCAGAAACCATCGACCTTCTCCAGATCCCAGCCTTCCTCTGTCGGCAAACCGATCTCTTGGCCGCCGCCGCTCAAACGCGCCGTCCGGTCAATGTTAAAAAAGGGCAGTTCCTCGCGCCTTGGGATATTCAACCCATCATCGAGAAGCTGCAGCACTACGACTGTCAGGAATATTTCATCACCGAACGCGGCACTACTTTTGGCTATAACAATCTCGTCGCAGACATGCGCTCTCTTCCTTGGATCAGAGAACAAAATGTCCCGGTGATCTTTGATGCCACCCACTCGGTGCAACGCCCCGGTGGACTCGGAGGCACCACGGGTGGTGACGGAATCCTCGCCCCCGTCCTCGCTCGCGCCGCCGTTGCTGCCGGAGTCGATGGCGTCTTCATGGAAGTGCATGAAAATCCCGAAAAAGCCCTCTCTGACGGCCCGAATCAAATTCCTCTCGATCAAATCGAATCTGTGTTATTACGCCTCCAAGCCATTCAGCGCGCAGCTCACCCCCAATCATGATCCGGCTCGTTCTCATTCTCAGCTCCTTCACCCTTCCCCTTCACTCCGGGTGGGCTCAGGAGACGAAAGAACCACCGCCATCGCCCGCCCTGCCTACAGAGAACGACGCCCTCTCCTCCCTCCCCATCGGAGCCACGCTGACCAAGTTCAGCCATCCTCGCTTTGATCAAAACCAGCATCCCATCTCCTTGTTGACTGCGGAACGTATGATCGTCACCAGTCAGGAAAAATTCACCGGAGAAGGCCTCGTCGTCCGCCTCTTTGACAAAACAAAAAAGGTCAGCACTCGGGCGACCATGGACAAAGCATGCTTCTTACTGAAAGAAAAACAAATCGAAGCCTATCACCATCTCCTGATTCGATCGTCCAATGATCAATTTGCGGCGGAAGGCCCCGGCGGCCTTCTCCATCTTGAAACGCAACAAGGCCTTCTCAATGGCCCCGCTCGTACCGCCTTTACCCTCCCTCAAAAACGACGTGTCTCCATGAAACTCACCGCCCCTCTCCTCTTTGCCACTCTCCCTCTGCTCACGGCAGCTCCTCCCGCTCCCATGACTGAGGCTCAGCTAGCAGAATTTGAAAAAGCCGTTACCCCTCCCCCACCTCCCAAAACAATCTCGGCCCAAGACCTCGGCGAGTTCGAACGCGCCGTCGCCCCTCGCCCGCTCAAACCAGAAAACAAGGAACCCTCAATCGCGGCCTTGGAAAAAAATGGCTTGGCTCTCAATGAACGCCTCACAAGCTTTCTCCAATCAGCCGGACAACTCCACCTCCTCGCGCAAGCGAAAGTCCAAACCGAAGCCGGAACTGAAGCCGAAGTCGAAGTCGAAGCAGAAAAAGCTCCCATCGTCCCTGAAGAACAACTTTTTGTTCCCGGAAAAGACCGCATGACTATCGAGGCGGGACGAGGAATTTATTTCGATAACAAAAATCGCGAAATTGCTTATCTCGGAAAAATCAAACTTGTTGCCAATGGTCTGACTTTGACCTGCAACAACGGACTGCGCGCGATCATGCAATCAGCGACAGAAGACGAAAAAGAAAATCAAAAAAAAGAGGCCTTCACTTCGCTGGGAGAACTCAAACAATTTACCGCCAATGGTGAAATCACGGTCCAAGGCACCGATGACAAAGGGCAACCCGTCAGCGCCCGCGCTGACCGCGCACTCTACAACGCAAAGACCAACGAAATCATTCTGAGGGGAAAGAAGATGTTTTTCCGTCATGGTGCGTATGCCGCCAGAACCTCTGACCCGAAAGCGACCGTCCGCATCGAACTCCTCCCGAATAAGACCCTCAAAGTAGGGAGCTTCGAAAATGGCTTATGGGAATTAGGCGCTCCCCTGAATCAGAAAAAGAAAAAATGAGCGAGTCTACGATCCTCGAAGTCGAAGGACTCCAAAAATCTTACGGAGGCCGGAAGGTAGTCGACGAAGTGCGTCTCAGTGTCGATCACGCCCAGATCGCAGGACTACTTGGGCCGAATGGCGCCGGTAAGACGACCAGCTTTTACATGATCGCCGGACTCATCCCACCCGATCATGGTCGAGTCACCTTCCAAGGTCGTGACATCACCCGCATGCCCATGCACAAGCGCGCGCGCCTCGGCATGGGATACCTCCCACAGGAAGAATCCATCTTCCGAAAGCTCAGCGTCGAGAACAACCTCCTTGCCGTCCTCGAAACGGTCAAAGGACTTTCGCGAAAAGATCAAAAAAAACGGGCCGAAGAATTAATGGAACGCTTCGGCATTACGGGAGTAAAAAAATCCCAAGCCCTCACCCTTTCTGGTGGTGAAAAACGCCGACTCTCCATCGCCCGCTGCCTCTGTACAAATCCCAAGCTCCTCATGCTGGATGAGCCCTTTGTCGGCATCGACCCCATCGCGGTGCAGGAAATTCATAAAATCATCCGAGAACTACGCGAGCAAGACGGCCTCTCTATCCTCATCACCGACCACCAAGTACGAGAAACTCTTGAAATCGTCGACCGCGCCTCACTCCTCGTAGAAGGAAAACTCATGATGGAAGGTTCTTCACAAGATCTCGTCAACGACAAGCGCGCACGCCAACTCTACTTCGGAAATGATTTCCGCTGGTAACTGTGAGCAAGAATGGCAAGCCACCCAACATCCCATTAACGTTTCTGTCTAGCGTGGGAAGAAAGCGCTTCCGAAATTTTATCAAAATTCTGACGTGCCACCGGATGAGATGGATCGAGTTCCAGAGTGCGTTGATAAGACCGTAAGGCGCTCGCATAGTCTTTTTTCATCACGTGAAAATGCCCCATATTAAGATGGGCGCTGACTGACTTTGGATCGAGACGAATACTCTCTCGCATTCGGGTGATCGCCTCATCCACTCGAGAGAGCGCGGCTAATGACCCAGCCTGATTATGATGCAGCAAAGGATGATCTGGCTTCAACTTGATGGCAGCTTGATAAACTTCTACCGCGAGCTCATGCTTTCCCTGTTTCTGCTTTAAATTCCCCAACTGATACAGATCACGAAAACTGGCTCTGGCTTGAATCGCATTCTTGAGAACGGCTTCTTCCAAAACATCTCGTTGCCTGTGATCCGTTGGTAAAAGTTGAAGCCAGAGATTTCCCATTTCATCCACCGAGCGATCACCTTCCCGAATGGTTT
>CALGLJ010000065.1 GCA_937930235.1 uncultured Verrucomicrobiales bacterium
ACCACGCCTCATGGCATCATTGAGACTCCGATTTTCATGCCTGTGGGGACACAAGGCTCTGTGAAAACTCTCCACCCTGATGACCTCCATCTGATGGAGGCTCAAATCATCCTGGGAAATACCTACCATCTCTGGCTACGCCCCGGAACCGAGGTGATCGAAAAGCTTGGCGGACTGCATTCTTTCACCACCTGGGATGGCCCCATGCTGACCGACTCAGGGGGATTCCAAGTATGGTCCCTTTCTAAACTCCGGAAAATCACCGAAGAAGGCGTGGCATTTCAGAATCACCTGAATGGGTCAAAAATGATGCTCACGCCCGAGAAGAGCATGGAAATTCAGGCCATTTTTGGCTCTGACATCGCGATGCTCTTCGATGAATGCCCTCCCTACCCCTGCGAGCGGAGTTACGCCGAGGAATCCACGCGCCTGACCACCCGATGGGGAACCCGCTGTAAGAACTGGATTGATGCGAACAAACCCACGAGTGGCACCGGAAGGCAGCTCCACTTCGGGATTGTCCAAGGGAGCGTCTACCCTGACCTGCGAGAGGAATCAGCACGGGCGCTCGTAGATCTCGATTTCGATGGTTATGCCATTGGAGGAGTCTCGGTAGGCGAGCCAGAAGAGGAAATGTTCGCCGCCATTCAGAATGCCGAACCATTTCTCCCGCAAGACAAACCCCGCTATGCCATGGGACTTGGCACCCCGACACAGCTTTTAGAAATGATCGGTCAGGGAGTCGACCTCTTTGATTGTGTCCACCCGACGCGCTGCGCCCGCCACGGCTTGGCCTTTACCCCGGATGGCCCCATTCATATCAAGAACAAGGAATTTGAGTTCGCCACCGCTCCTCTTAGCGAGGAAGCCCATCCCCATGTCGCGCGTTTTTCTCGTTCGTTTCTGCGTCATAGCTTCCGGGCCGGAGAGATCATCGCTCAAAGGGTCCTCTCCTTTCACAATCTCCACTTTTACCTCCAACTCATGGAAAATGCCCGAAATGCCATTCAGGAGGGCTGTTTTCGGGAATTTCAGCGAGAATTTGTTGCCCGATACACTCACAAAAAATAATCCCTCTCTTCACCATCTCATCGGAAAACCTCGATTCAATACCGTTTGGGATTGCTTTTCACAAGCAATCCTGATTTCTACCTTCTCCCCACCGCAAAGCGAACCTCGCGCGGTGGTCAAACCTTTCTTTCTATTCACATTCTAATGACCTCATTTTCCATACTCGCGCAAGGCAGCCCCGGAGGCGGCAATACCATTATCATGATGGTGTTGATGATGATCATCTTTTACTTCCTTTTGATCCGTCCTCAGCAAAAGCAGCGCAAGGAATTAGAAGCTCGGGTCGCTTCTCTCAAAAAAGGAGATAACGTCATCACGGCCGGTGGAGTCCACGCCTCCGTGCATCACATTTCGGAAAAAACCGTAACTCTCAAGCTCTCAGAAGGAGTCTTCGTTCCTTTTGAAAAAACTTCCATTCAAACGGTAGTCAAAGGGAAGGGAAAATCGAAGTCCAAAGCAGACGACACCCCCTCCGAGGAAGATGCTTCCAAAGAAGGTTAATCCTATTTCATTCAAGAATTTCCAGAACTCATGAATCAATCTACAATCGTTGTCCTCGCTGGGATTACCATCGTCGCTCTTATTTTTTGGTATGTTGCCACGGAAATCGATCGACGGAAACGCAATGTCGGCACCGCTCTGGTGGCGCTCGTCGTGACTCTCTGCGTCATCGCCATCACCCCTCCCAAGGAGAAACTCAAAGGTGGGATCGATCTCATTGGAGGCTCAGCCTTTACGGTGCAAGTCAATCCTGGTGAGGAAAATGGGATCCCTCTCCCAGTCGATGAAAAAGCAGTGGAGGCTGTTAAAGAAATTCTCGGCAGCCGCCTCTCCGCAAGTGGCCTCGCAGATAACCTCATTCAACCTCTGGGGAAAGATCGACTCATCATCGAAATGCCCGGCATCAAGCCGGAAGACAGTGAGCGAGTGCGCGAGATCATTCAAAAAACGGTGGTTCTCCAGCTCAAAAAGGTCCACCCGCAGACAAATTCCCTCGCACAACGAGTGAAAGATGGGAGCGAACTCCCGCCTGCAGGTTTCAAACTCTTTGAAGAACGGAATATGGATGAAAAGACCGGAGAAAAACTCCCGTCCAATCCAATTCTTCTCAGTCGCCGCAATATCGTGACTGGTGATCAGATCCAATCCGCGCGTAAATCACCCGGCGAACTGGGCGTCGCTCACGTCCGACTTTCTTCCGAAGGAGGAGAGCGCATGCTCAATGCCACCGGAGAAATGAAAATCGGGACAGACCGTATGGCCGTCGTCCTCAATGGGACATGCGTGGTATCCCCTACCGTTCAAGCCGTTCTCAACCGAGATTTCACGATCAGTGGACTTTATGGGAAAGATGAGGTCGAAACAGTCGCCGCCGCCTTAGCCAACCCACTCAAAAACTCACTTCAGATCCTATCCCATCGTTCCATCACGCCCAAATTGGGAGCTGCTGCCGTGAAGCAGGGCATCAACGCCGCGATCGCATGTCTCGTCCTCACGCTCATTTTCGTTCTGCTTTATTATCGCATCGCAGGAATTGTGGCCCTCATCGGACTCGCGGTAAACATTCTCATTCTCTTCGGAGCGATGGCCATGTTTGGAGCGACTTTCACCCTTCCCGGAATCGCCGGAATCATCCTCACGATTGGAGTTGCAGTCGATGCCAACGTTCTCATCTACGAACGCCTTCGCGAAGAATTGGCTGCCGGCAAGTCGATCAAGTCAGCGATTAAATCTGCTTACGAGAAGGCCTTCAGTGCCATCTTTGATGCCAATATCACCACCCTTCTCACCGCTCTCATCCTCTTCTGGCGGGCGTCAGATCAAGTGCAAGGCTTCGCCATCACTCTGACCATTGGTATTCTGGCCTCCATGTTTGCCGCCCTCGTTGCCACCCGGGTCTTCTTCTACTGGGGCACAGATACCAATACCTTTAAGAAGCTCGAATTCATGAATCTCGTCCCAAATCGAATCATCGACTTTATGGGGAAACGGAGTCCTGCTTTCATTATTTCAGCCGTGCTGCTCCTGATCTCTCTCGCCACCGTTGGGATCAAGCGTGATAAGTCGCTCGGAATTGATTTCCTTGGAGGAACACTCATCAGCATTCAGTTGGATGCTGATCAGAAGCTCGAAGTCGATGAAGTCACCTCTTCTCTCTCCGATTTGGCATTAGAAAAGAAACCCTATGTGCAGAAAGAAAGCGTCCCTGGGGGAGGTGGCGATCTCATCGTCATTCGCTGCGGTGAAACAGATGCACCTGCGGTTTCCGCTGAGCTCAAGAAGGACATCTCTCTGCTCAGCCAAGGAGTCGATCTCTCTCAGGATACCATCAAAGCCTCTCTCGGTGGTGAATTCCTTGTCAATTCACTGATCGCGCTTGGCTTAGGTCTTCTCGCCGTCTTGGTTTACATCAGCCTGCGTTTTGAATTCTCCTTCGCAGTCGGAGCCTTCGCCGCACTCTTCCACGATATCATCATATGTGTCGGAATTGTCATGCTCGTAGGCACAGAACTCTCCCTCATTCACGTCGGCGCCTTCCTCACCATCGCAGGATACTCAATTAACGACACCATCGTTGTCTTTGACCGTATTCGAGAAGCCCTTCGATCTGAGCGAGGTGATGTGGTCACCATCATGAACAAGGCCATTAATTCGACTTTATCACGAACCATCCTCACCTCGGTAACGACCTTCGTGGCGGTCTTAGTCCTCTACATCTTTGGTGGAAGCGCCCTGAAGGACTTCTCCTTCGCGATCATGGTCGGAGTGATTGTAGGAACTTACTCCTCCATCTTTGTTGCTTCCCCAGCGGTCTATCTCTGGAGTCAGAAACGTGGCACGAACCTCCGTAAGGAGCTTCTCGATGCCGGCCTTGAGAACGAAATGAAGCAAGTCACCTCGTAAGCGAAATCTTCTTCCAAAAACCGGAGCTTTAACCGCTCCGGTTTTTTTATGCCCAGACTCCCTCTCTCTGAGGCAGAATGTAAATCTTATGGAATCATCCGAGCGCACAGCGGCCCTCCAAGCACGCATGAAAAAAATCGGAATTCAGGAAAGTGAGCTCATCGAAAAATTTATTCGAGGCACAGGGAGTGGAGGTCAAAAAATCAACAAAACCTCTTCTTGTGTGTTTTTACAACACCCGCCCAGTGGCCTCGAAGTCAAAGTCCAACGCGAACGCTCTCGCGAGATGAATCGTCACCTCGCCCGAGAAGAACTCTGTCAACGCTTGGAGAACCAAATCGCAGCACAAGCGCTTGCCCGAAAGCAAGCCCGCGAGAAAAAGCGCCGCCGTAAACGCGCCCCCTCAAAAAGAGCCAAGGCGCGCAACGTCGAACGAAAAAGGCAACACGGCCTCAAAAAACAAAACCGCCGCAAACCGGGAATCGACTAAAAATTCAAAAATCCATGGCCTCAGACGCTCCTTTGCGCTTCACTGACATCTAGTGAAGCAATACCTGGACCTCCTCCGAGACGTTCTCGCAAATGGTGAAGAACGTGGCGACCGCACCGGCACTGGAACACTCAGCATCTTCGGCAGCCAAACTCGCTATGATCTTCGAAAAGGATTCCCCTGCCTTACCACTAAAAAACTTCACCTTCGATCGATCATTCACGAACTCCTCTGGTTCTTAAAGGGCGAAACAAACATTGCATATCTCAAAGAGAATCAAGTCCGCATTTGGGATGAATGGGCTGATGAGAATGGAGACCTTGGCCCGGTCTACGGCCAACAATGGCGTGCTTGGGCCAAGGAAGATGGCTCCACCGTCGATCAAATCGCAGACCTTATTGAGGGCCTAAAAAATAATCCCACTTCACGCAGACATCTGGTCTCCGCCTGGAATGTCGGTAAAGTTGATCAAATGGCTCTCCCGCCCTGCCATATGCTCTTCCAGTTTTACGTCCATGACCCCGAATCCGAGCGCCCCGGCCTGAGCTGCCAGCTCTATCAACGAAGTGCGGACCTCTTTCTGGGAGTTCCTTTTAACATCGCCTCCTATGCACTCTTAACGATGATGGTTGCGCAAGTGTGTGGCTACGAAGCACGAGACTTCATTCATACCTGCGGAGACCTCCACCTTTACTCGAATCATCTCACGCAAGCCCGCGAACAACTGACCCGTGAACCACACGCCCTCCCTACAATGAAGATCAATCCCGCCATCACTGAAATCGATGACTTCACTTTTGAAGACTTCGAACTCGTTGACTACAACTCACACCCTCACATCAAAGCTGCCGTCTCCGTATGAAACTCACTGGCATCGTCGCTATGACGAAAAACCGTATCATCGGAAAAGACGGAGATCTTCCTTGGCATCTGCCCGATGATCTTAAGTTCTTTAAAAAACAAACCGTTGGTCACCCCGTGGTCATGGGGCGCAAAACTTTTGACTCTATTGGGAAAGCGCTCCCAAAACGGGAAAATATCGTCATTACCAGAGACCCCGCATGGCATGCCGATGGCGTAGAAATCATCCATCACCCTCGTGATCTCAAAGATCACCCTCTCATTGATCAGCAAATTTTTATTATCGGAGGAGCACAAGTGTATGAATTCTTCCTTCCCATGCTGCACGATCTCATCATCACTCACGTCAACGGCGATTATGAAGGAGACACCTTCTTTCCTGAATACGAGGAACTCTTCCCCAAATCATCACTCATTTGGGAACAAGAAGACTTCACTATCCTCCGCCATTACCGTTAAGATCCCCCCCAGATAAACTATGGCTAATTCATTCGAACTTACCGGAGCCCTTAAAGTTCTTGAAGACACTCAGACTTTTGCCAGTGGCTTTTCAAAACGCGAATTCGTGATCGAGGTTCCCGACGGGAAATACCCGCAGATGGTCAAATTTGAAACCGTTCGGGATAAAATCAACTTACTCGAAGATCTGAGTATTGGCGATGAGCTCAAAGTCACTTTCGATATTCGTGGCAACGAATACAATGGCCGCTACTACGTTAATCTCAACGCGTGGAAGGTCGAAAAAAGCGCAAGTAACGCTGAGGCAAATCCGAACAAAGAAACGTCTCAGGATGACCCTCCAGCCAGCGCGTTCGACGCCAGCTTTGATAACGAAAGCGAACCAAGCGAGGACGACATCCCATTTTAAAATCACCGACTGATGGCGCGTAAGCTTCGTTCTTTCTACCGTGCTTTCCAAGCTTGGACCGCAGAAAATCCCCTCAAACTTTTTCCGCTTAAAGATCGCTTAAGCGGCTATCAAAATTCCCATCTCCGATCCGATATCCGAGCGGCTTTAAACGTCGCTCTTTTAGCCATTCCCCAAGGCATGGCCTATGCCGCAATTGCCGAGTTGCCCATTCTCTTCGGTATCATCTGCTCGGCCTCCGCAGCCATCATCGCCCCCCTCTTCGCGGGTTCTCGGCACACCATGTTAGGGCCGACAAATGCCACCTCCCTGATGGTGCTGAGCTTCTTTGCCGCCAGCAGCTTCACTCTCGCGGAAAAGCTGGGCCTCATGCCCCTTCTTGTTCTCATGGTTGGGATCATCTGCCTGATCGGAGCTATTTTGAAAGCCGCTGACCTTTTACAATATATCAGCCAAAGCGTCCTCGTCGGATACATCACCGGAGCCGCTTTTCTCATCATCATTAACCAAGGGAAGCACCTCCTTGGAGTCACCGATGAGATCGGAAAAGCGAGTAATTTTTTTGGAATGGCCCGCGAGCTTGTCGAGGCGAATTCCTCTTATCTCTGGCAACCAGCAACCCTCGCCCTCGGAACCCTCCTCCTTTATTTTCTGCTACAGAAGTGGCTCCCCGCTCTTCCAAATTTTGCAATCACTCTCGTCATTCTCTCCGGAGTATCGGCAATCGCCACCAACCATCTCCCCGGTTGGTCAGAAGCAGTTCCCACCTTTGGTTCCTTCACCCTGAGCGACCTCAAGCCCAGATTCCCCTCTCCTTCTGAAGATGGATTTGCTAGCGACATCTCCACCCTCATGGGAGTTGCGTTTGCCATCGCTTTTCTTGCTTCACTCGAAAACACGGTGATGTCGAAATCCCTAGCCTCTCGGAGTGGTCATCGGGCTGAGGTCAACCAAGACATGATGTCTGTTGGCATGGCCAATATCGCTTGCGCCTTCACTGCTGCCATGCCCGCTTCTGGCTCCCTGACCCGCTCCGCCCTGAACTATGAATCAGGAGCAAAAAGCCCTCTCTCCTCGCTATTTTGCGGCATAATCTGCCTGATCGTCGCGTTCATCTTCGCCTTCGTCGAACCAAACCCCGTTTCCTTTATTCCAAAAACGGTGCTCTCCGCCCTCGTCGTAGCCGTGGCCGCCTCACTCATTAAGTGGAAAAATATTCGGATCTGCCTCTGGTCCACCCCGGATGATGCCGGCGTGCTCATCGTCACTTTTTTGGCCGCTCTCATCGCCCCTCTCTACGTCGCAATTTTCCTAGGAGTCTCCCTTTCCATCTTCCTCTTTCTCCGAAAAGTCTCGCGCCCGCATCTCGTGGAATATGAAATCTCGGATGAAGGAGAACTCCGCGAATTGGGAGAAAAACGAAAACGGCCTAACCCTGGAATTTCCATCGTTCATGTAGAAGGCGCACTCTTTTTTGGAGCTTCGGAGCTTTTCCAAACCCAAGTCCAACGGCTCGTCGTCGATCCCAATCTTAAAGTCATCATTCTCCGACTAAAAAACGCACACCATCTCGACGCCACCAGCGTCATGGCCCTCCGAGATCTCATCCGCTTTGTGCGCTCCACTGGTCGCCATCTCATCGTATCCGGAGCCACCCGAGACGTGTATAAAGTCCTCAAAAGCTCTGGAGTTCTCGAAACTCTCCAAAGAGGATGCCGACGCGAAGAAGGAGAAACCAACCTCTTCTTCTACTCTCCCAGTAATCCGAATATCTCAACACGGGATGCTCTCATCCGCGCGCAAGAACTCCTAGGAACGAAAAAGGCTGAGATTAAAATCTTCTACGACCCCGCTCACGAAAAAGGATAGGAAAGACCCATCAGAAACAAACCCAAGCACTAGCTTTCCTTGCCTTGCGACTCTTGTTTCTGCACTCTCCTCATATGGCTGAGGAACTGGCAAACATCCTAAATAAAGCAGAGGAAGCAGTCCACCAGCGTAACCTGGATCAAGTCCGCCAATTCTGCCAAGACCTCCACCCCCCGGATCTTGCCTCTCTTTATGAGGAACTCGATCCCGAAAGTCGCACCTTTCTGAGCGACAGCCTAGGAGTCGAAATCTTCACTGATGTTCTCGCAGAAATTCCAGACACTCTCGTAGAAGATGCACTCGACCACTTTGAGCCGGACGAACAACGCGAAATTCTAGAATCCATTCCTGACGATGACCGAGTCGATATTCTGCAGGATGTTAGCGATAAAAAACGAGACAATTACCTTGAGCTACTAGGCGACGAAAAACAGGACTCTACCCGTAGCCTTCTGCGTTACGGTGAAGAAACTGCCGGCGGTCGCATGACCACCCAAATCGGAAAAGTCCTCGCCCAAATGACCGTCAAGGAGGCCATCGACCACCTCCGAACCGAACTGGAATCTACGGAAACTCTCGCTCGGATTTACGTGATCGATCAGAGCGGAAAACTCATCGGTAAGATCCGCCTGCGAGATCTCGCCTTCAACCCCTGGGATACTCCAATCCGTGAACTTCTTACAGACGAAGAACACACCATTCTCGCCACCGCTGATCAGGAAGAAGCAGCCAACATGCTTGCTCGCTATGATATGCTCGTCGTCCCCGTCGTAGATGAATCAGATCGTCTTCTGGGAGTCATCACGGCAGATGATGCCATCGAAATTCTCGCAGAAGAATCCACCGAAGACATTGAGAAAGGGGCCGGAATCTCGGGAGACGCATCAGAACAAACCTATCTCAATACCGAAATCGCCACGCACTTTAAAAGGCGATTTGGCTGGCTCTTCGCACTCGCCCTCCTCGCCATCGCTTCTGGTGTCGTGATGATCCGTTTTGAGCACGTCCTCACAAATGTCTACCTCCTCTCACTCTTTCTCCCCATGGTGGTAGCGGCAGGAGGTAATACCGGAGGACAAGCATCCACCATGGTCATCCGCGCGATGGCTCTCGGTGAACTCGATCCGGAAGATACGGCAAGAGTGGCCTGGAAAGAATTCCGCCTAGGAGCCGGGCTCGGCAGTCTCCTCGGTCTCTGCATTGCCGTCATCGCAGCTTTCATTGTCCCCGCCTTCCACCCAGAAGTCCCTCGTGATTTTTCCTTCATCACCTTCGGAGCTGCCGTAGGAATAGCTGTCGCGGCACAGGTCACCACATCCACCGTCATTGGAGCACTCCTTCCCATCGGCGCCCGGCGAATCAAACTCGATCCCGCCGTAATCGCAGCTCCCGCCATTACCACTCTCGTAGACGCCTCCGGAATGGTAATTTATTTCATCGTCGCGAGTTTCATGCTCGGACTCTAAACCGCAGCCAATCAGATGAAATCTTCATTCCAATGATCGCAACCTGGGCAGATACAATTCCCGATTGGGCGATTTATGCGGTTTTGGGATTTCCGTTTCTTCTCGTGGCGATTGCTTTTTTCGCACTTTGTCTCGCTCTTCGAGGTCAATCAAAGGATGACAAGGGAGAGTAGAGACTCAGAGGAAACCGATGAAAATTTTGATCGGGCCTACCGAATAAGCGCTAAACTTCCAGGAGCATGCGGGTCGGGTTTTCGAGGCAGTCTTTAATCCGGAGAAGGAAGGTGACGGCCTCTTTCCCATCGACGAGGCGATGATCGTAGCTGAGAGCGAGATACATCATGGGGCGGATTTCCACCTTCCCATCAATGGCGACGGGGCGCTGCTGGATGGTGTGCATGCCAAGGATACCACTCTGAGGAGGGTTTAAGATTGGGGTGCTGAGAAGAGAGCCATACACGCCGCCATTCGAGATGGTGAACACCCCTCCTTGCAGGTCTGCAAATTCGATTTTCCCTTCTTTTCCTTTGACCGCGTAGTCGATGATGTCTTTTTCAATTTGAGCAAAGGATTTCTGATCCGCATCACGAACGACGGGAACGATGAGCCCTTTCTCGGTGCCGATGGCTATTCCGATGTCATAGAAGTGATTTTCAATGATGTCTGTGCCATCAATGCGACCGTTGACAGAGGGGACATCTTTGAGCGCTTGCACGACAGCTTTGGTAAAGAGGGACATAAAGCCGAGTTTGACTCCGTGCTTTTTGACAAAGTCTTCCTGCACACTTTTCCGGAGTTTCATGACGGCGGTCATGTCCACTTCGTTAAAGGTGGTTAAAATAGCGGCCGTTTGTTGGGCGTTCACAAGGTGCTGGGCAATCTTGCGGCGCAGGGGGCTCATTTTTTTCCGAGTGACTCGCGTGTCATTTTGATCGGAAACTGGTTGTGATTTCGGACTTGATGATTTCGCAGGAGGAGCGGTCGGAACGGACTGGGTAGGCGGGCTCGGTTTGCTGGACGGGGTCACCGGTGGTGCAGTAGTCGCTGCTGTGGGAGAAACTTCACCAACGGTGATGGTGCCTAGGACGGTTCCGATTTCTACTTCGGTGCCCTCGGCCACCTCGATGGCGATGATGCCGGAAGCTTGGGCTTCGAGTTCTTGAGATACCTTATCGGTGTCGAGGGAGACAAGGGTCTGCCCTTTACTCACTTGGTCGCCATTTTTCACGGTCCATGCAGCGACGGTGGCGGAGGTGACGGATTCTCCCGCAGAGGGGACGGTGATTTGTATGACCTCTCCGCTAGGGGAGCTGGCGGGAGCGCTCTCACTTGCGGGTTGAGAAGGAGCGGATGAAGCGGAAGCTGGCGCAGCTGTAGATACGGGTGCAGGCGCAGGCGCAGGTGAGGCGAAGGGTTCGCTCGGGGTGAGGGCGGAAGTGGCGCCTTCGGCGATGGAACCAATGGTAGCTCCGATGGCAACCTCTTCTCCTTCTGGGACGGTGATGCTGAGTGTCCCGGAAAATTCAGCTTCGAGGGAGTTGGAGACTTTATCTGTTTCGAGAGACACGAGGGTATCCCCTTTTGTGATCTGATCTCCGTCTTTTTTATGCCACTGCGCGATGAGGGCGGAAGTGATGGATTCTCCGAAAGGTGGAATGACGATGGGTTGAGACATTTTTGAAATGAAGGTGGAGGCTAATTAGACAGAGAAGGCTTGTTCGCAGAGCATTTTTTGTTCTCGTTTATGAACGGCTTTGGAACCGGTGGAGGGGCTCGAGGCACGCTCCCGACCGGCGTAGCGGATGTGCAGGCGGGTGAGCTTTTCAAGGCGAGGCTGAATGAAGGACCACGCTCCCATATTGAGAGGCTCTTCCTGACACCAAACGTGCTTTTTCGCGGAGGTGTAGGGCCTGATCGCTTCGTGAATGGCCTCCATGTGGAGGGGGTAAATCTGCTCGATACGAATGATCGCCGCGTCTTTAATTTTATGCTCTTCGCGGTATGCGAGCAGATCGTAGTAGACTTTACCGGAACAGAAAATGATGCGGCTGACGCGCTCGGGGCGCTCGAACTCATGATGATCGGGGATGATTTCCTGAAACTTCGCTTCGTCGAGGAAGTCTTCGACATCAGAAACCGCGCGAGGATTAGTCAGAAGACTCTTGGGGGTCATTAAGATGAGCGGCTTTTTGAAGGGACTCAACTTTTGGCGACGCAGGGCGTGGAAGTATTGCGCCGGGGTGGTGAAATTACACACATACATGTTTTTCTCCGCGCAGAGCTGTAGGAAGCGTTCGAGGCGAGCACTTGAGTGTTCAGGCCCCATTCCCTCATAGCCGTGCGGTAGGAGCATGACGAGGGAACTCGGGGTCTGCCACTTTGATTCTGCCGAGGAGATAAACTGGTCAATGATGACCTGAGCGCCATTGGCGAAATCTCCAAACTGAGCCTCCCAAAGGAGAAGCATGTTGGGACAACCGAGCGAATATCCGTAGTCAAATCCTAGGACCGCAGCCTCTGATAACAGGCTGTTATAAACGCAGAATCGTTCCTGATCGGGGGAAATTTCTCGCAGGGGCATGTAGCGTTCCCGCGTTTCGTAATCGTAGAATACGGCGTGACGATGAGAGAAGGTGCCTCGGCGACAATCTTGCCCTGAGAGTCTTACGGGATATCCGTCAAGCAGGAGGGATCCAAAGGCGAGAGCTTCGCCAAAGGCCCAATCGTATGGCCCACCGTTTTCGAGAGCTTCTTTTCGCCTTGGAATGAAGCGTTTGGCCAGCGTGGGATGGATTTGAAATCCTTCGGGAATGGTTGTGAGAGTTTTCCCTACGAGTTGAAGCTGATCCAAGGGGATGCCTGTTTCGACAGGGTCGAATGAAAATGAAGGCTGAATCTCGGCAGTGGAGTCTGTGAAGACGGAGAGGTCTTCTTCTCCCTGCTCGCGTTTTCGCATTTTCTCAAGACCCGCTTCGAGGCCGCTCCAAATTTCATTATGCATTTCCTGAGCTTCATCAACACTGATGACGCCGGATTCGATGAGCTCATCCTGATACAATTGCCACGCCACTTTACGCCCTGCAATTTTACGATAAATGTGAGGTTGGGTGAAGGCCGCTTGATCCGTCTCATTATGCCCCTGCCGCCGATAGCAATACATATCGATGACAACATCCATTCCCCATTCCTGACGAAAAGCGAGGGCGAACTCCGCAGCCCAGAGGAGCTCTTCGGGGCGCTCGCCATTGACGTGAAGGATGGGAGCTTCGATCATCTTAGCCACGTCGGTCGCATATGCAGATGAGCGAGCGTCTTCCGGCATCGTGGTGAAACCAATCTGATTGTTCACGATGAGGTGGATCGTTCCCCCGGTGCGATAACCTTCAAGTTGGGAAAGATTCAGAACTTCCGCCACCGGCCCTTGACCAGCAAAGGCCGCATCACCGTGAATGAGAATGGGAAGGACCACTTTCCGGTCTGTCTGCGCACCATCATCTCCGATGAGACGCTGACGTGCCCGGGCTTTCCCTTCCACGACAGGATTCACAGCCTCTAAGTGAGAAGGATTTGCCGCGAGAGAGACACGCACTTCCCCATCGGGTAAGATGCGCGTATTTTCATAACCAAGGTGATATTTCACATCACCATCTCCTGCGACGAGGTCGGGCACGTAGTTTGGCGTGAATTCGTAAAGGAGCGTGGACAGGTTCTTTTTGACAAAATGCGCAAGCACATTGAGACGGCCTCGGTGGGCCATACCCATTTCGATTTCCTTCACCCCGCTCATGGGGCAGTTCTCTAGAAGGCGATTCAATAGAATCATGAGTCCCTCACCCCCCTCGAGAGAGAAGCGTTTTTCTCCGAGGAATTTTTTTCCAAGGAAGGATTCAAAAAGCTCTGCTTCCATCAACCAACGGAGAGATTTCACCTGATCCGGTTTTTGAAGTGGGGGGCGGTTAACTCGATCTTCAATGCCCTCGCGTATCCAGTTCCGCACCTCGGTGCGATGAATGTGCATGAACTCGAAACCGATCTTCCCGGAGTAAGTTGCTTCAAGAGCGGTAATTAGATCGCGGAGCTTGATCGGCTCGCCATTGTGGAAAAATTGATTCGATGCTTCCCGATCCAGATCGGAGTCCTCAATTCCGAAACGGCTGAGAGCAAGCCGAGGATTCCGCTCAGGAGCATCAGCCAGCGGGTTGATATCGGCCTGCGTATGCCCCAGAACGCGGTAATTATAAACGACCGAGACGACTTTCCCCCGAAACGTCAACTGCTCCTCGGTGATCGTGGTTCCTGAACTCTCCGTTTTCGAAGGGAGAGGCGCTTTCTTGGATTGTGTCGAACCGAGTTCAAAACCT